>JAFDHF010000029.1 GCA_019308905.1 Deltaproteobacteria bacterium | reverse complement strand
GTACAATTCCATAAGGCACCTCCTTGGGTTGAGACTGGTTTGTTTCCCTGAGCATACCAGAAAAACCCTTTGCCGGTATGCTCAGGAGGTGCCTCTTATATGAGTATCAGGTCTCGGCTTCAGTCTTTCCAAGGGTTTCTGCTGCAAATTCAGGGGACTTTGCCTTGGGAGGAGACTGAGACGGGGGATTGCTTTGTTCTCTTCCTGCCTGTCGGTCGATTTTGTGATGGGAGAAAGACGTCCCTTTGATAGAAGTCACGCGATGGGGCGGATTCGCCCCACCGACGGGTCTCTTTTGATCATAGTCCAACTTCTCTCCTTTACTCCCCCGTCAACCAGCAACCGGTTCCAACCAAACAACCAAACTTCCCATAGCTGTAACCCTTACCAGAGGGGGATACCATGTCTGGGTCAAGTCCCAATTCCGGGCAATAAATCTGTTGAATTCAGAAGGAGATCCGTTTATAATCAAGGCTATCAGGGATCGTATGTCTGAAAGGGGGATTGCTTATGGCTAGAAGACTGGTTTTGTTTCTCTTTGTGATTGTGTGCATCGGTTTGGTGCTGGGGCAGCCTGGGTTTGCCAAAACCAAGGTGGCTTTTGCCCTGCTCTGGACCATCGACGACATGGGATGGACTACGGCTCACTACCGGGGTATCGAGTACCTCAAGAAGCAGTTGGGTGACAAGATAGAAGTCTCCTACACCGAGAAGGTGCTGGCCGCCAATGCCGAGCAGGTCCTGCGGGGATACGCCAAAGCAGGATACAACATCATCTTCGCCACTACCTTTGAACACATGGATCCATGCCTCATAGTGGCAAGGGACTTCCCCAACGTGGTCTTCGAGCACTGCTCCGGATACAAGAAGAACGACAAGAACATGGGCAACTACTTCGTGCGCATGTACCAGGCTGAATACCTGGCGGGCTACATGGCCGGACTGATGGGGTACAAGAACGTGGGAACCGTGGCCACCAACCCTATCCCGGAACCGATTCGGGGCATCAACGCCTTTACCATCGGGCTCCTTAAAGGGCTGAAAGAGGCGGGCATACCCCATGATCCCAAGAAGGTCAACACGGTGGTCTGGCTGAAGAGCTGGCGCGATGCTACAAACGAGACTCTCCTGGCGGAAACCCTGGCAGGCCGAGGCCACGACCTGATTCGGCAGATGGCCGACACCCCGGAGTCGAGTGTGGCGGCATGCAGAAAGGGCGTTCCCGCCATCGGATACGGCATCGATGTGAGTTCCCAGGCTCCATGCGCCCTCGTATCCACCGAGTGGAACTGGGGGGTCTACTACGTAGACGCCGTCAAACGGGTCATGGCGGGTACCTGGCGGCCTGCCGAGGTCTGGTGGGGATTCGAGAGAGACGGCATCAAACTCTCTCCCTTCCACCCCTCCGTACCCCAGAAGGTGAGAGAGAAGGTCCTGGCCGAGAAGACACTCCTTAAGGAGGGAGTGGACAACATCTTTGCGGGACCTCTCAGGGATCAGTCCGGTAAAGAGGTTATTCACTCCGGCCAAAAGGCGGCCGACGGAGACCTGCTCACCATGAGATGGCTCGTGGAAGGCGTATCCGGGCAGATACCGGATTAGAGACCCCCCCTTTTTTGAGGGGATCCCTGGCAGAAGGCTCCGGAGGCGCAGCACCTCCGGAGCCTTCTGCCAATGTACTGCGATTTCCAGGACGGTCGCAGCTTTCTCAAATTGGGAGGAGAGTCATGGAAATTCCTTTGAGCTCTCTCGAGACAGGGGAGAAGTATCTCTTTGAAATCCCTGATCTCGGCTTCAAAGCAGAACTCCCTTACGTCCTGCTCCGCGCCGCCGGGGGCTTCATGAAGATCGCCTCCCTCAATCTGGTGGGGATGATCGAATGGAACCGCATCTTCGGCCGCGCCCTGGCTCAGAGAATTCGAGAGAAGATCGGCAATCTCGAGGGCGTTGTCTTCCTTACGGCCGTCGAGAAGTCTCTCCAGCTGAGCCAGGTCGTCTGTGAGGAACTCGGTTTGCCCATCATGGCCGTGGCTTACAACCGGAAGAAGCCTCACATGGAGATCGAAGTAGGTAGAAGACGGCCCTCCATACAGGTCGGAGGGGGTTCTGTCACGAGCGGAGACAAGTATCTCGTCATATACGAGCGGGACTTCAACCTGCTGAGCGCTGCCAGGAACGGGGTAGTGATCATTGATGACGTGGTCAGCACAGGGGGTACGATCGCCGCCCTGGCCACAATCCTGGACGAGATCGCGGAGAGGAAATCACTGGACAAGGAGGTTTTGAGGATCCTGGGCATCTTCTGCGTGGCCCGTGAAGGCGAGATGAAACCCCTTTACAAGGGCCTCTCCTACAAGATCGATTGGCTGGGCAACCTTCCCGCTCCCCAGTTCCTGGCCGACGAATCCGGGGTTGGAGATGCCTGACACTTCTCCAGAGAGCCCACCGGCCATCCTCATGAAGGGGATTGTCAAGAGATTCCCGGGCGTCGTGGCCAACGACGCCGTTGATTTCCGGATCCTGAAAGGAGAGATCCACAGTCTGCTCGGTGAGAACGGCGCGGGCAAGACCACCCTTATGAACATCCTTTCGGGCTTTTACAGGCCCGACGCTGGGGAGATCCTCGTAGATGGCCGGAGGGTCCTCTTCCACTCTCCCAGGGATGCTCTGGATCACGGCATCGGCATGATCCACCAGCACTTCCAGCTTGTCCGCAACTTCACGGTAGCAGAGAACATCGTCCTCGGTATGCCTGGACCCGCCAGGCTCAGCATGGACCTCCTGCAAAAACGGGTGGCGGAGCTTTCCCAGAGATACGGCCTCGCCATCGACGGCCGTGCACGGATCTGGGAGTTGTCCGTTGGCGAGCAGCAGCGGGTTGAGATCCTGCGCATGCTTTTCCGGAAGGTGAGGATCCTCATAATGGATGAACCTACCGCCGTGCTTGCGCCTCAGGAGATAGAAAGGCTCTTTGCCACCATGAGGCGGATGAAGCAGGAGGGGAGATCCGTCGTCTTTATTACCCACAAACTCGAAGAGGTTCTCGAGGTCTCCGACTACATTACCGTCCTCCGAAGGGGCAAGGTCATGACCACTGTCAGGCCCGAGAAGGTGAGAGAAAAGGACGGTGTGGTGAGCACCGAACTGGCCCGCATGATGGTCGGCCGGGAGGTCATTCTGGAGGTGGGCAAGAAGTCGGTCAAGGCCGACCGCGTCCTCCTCGATGTTCAGGGTCTCTCTGTGAGGGGTGACAGAGGGGAACTCGCCGTAAAGGATATCTCCTTCCAGGTCAAGGTGGGAGAGATCTTTGCCGTGCTGGGGGTGGCAGGAAACGGCCAGCGGGAGCTCGTAGAGGCTCTCGTCGGACTCCGGCCCATAGAGAGGGGACGGGTCCTGTTGGAAGGCCGGGACATGGTCGGCCGCCTCGACAGGGTGGCCTATGTCCCGGAGGATCGGACCGGCCGGGGAAGCATCCCCGACATGAGCCTTCTTGAGAATTTCGCCCTTACCCAGCGGGACCGCTTCTCCAGGGGTCTGCTCTTCGGTTGGAAAGCCCTGAGGCAACACGCAGAGGACGTGATCTCCAGGTTTGAGATTGCGGCTCCCACCCTCTCCATGAAGGCCCGGCAGTTGTCGGGAGGAAATCTCCAGAAGCTCATTCTCGCACGGGAGTTTTCCAGAGAACCGTTTCTCCTCATAGCCGAGCAGCCGACCAGGGGGCTCGACATCCGCGCTACGGAGGAGGTATGGCGAGCCCTTTTGGACCAGAGACGGCGGGGAGGCATCCTCTTGGTCTCCGGTGATCTGAGGGAGGTTCTGTCGCTGGCCGATAGAATCCTTGTCATCTTCAGGGGAGAGGCCATGGATACCGTCTCCTGCCGTGACGAGGCGGACCTGGATGATATAGGGCCTCTCATGGCGGGAGTGAGAAAGAGAAGATGAGAATCACCCTCAGAAAGCGACTGAGTCCCTTGCCGTGGCCCAGGTACTTTATCACGCCTGCGTCGATCCTGGTGGCCCTGGTCCTCGGAGTCTTTCTCTTTCTCTGGATCGGGGTCAATCCTGCTCGGGCCTACCTGGAGATGGTGGCGGGTGCCTTTGGGAGTCTCTACAATTTCTCGGAAGTGCTCGTCCGCGCCACCCCCCTGATCCTCTGCGGCCTTTCGGTTGCGGTGGCTGGAAAGATGCTGATCTGGAATATCGGGGCCGAAGGTCAACTCGTCATGGGAGCAGTCGCAGGGGCCGGAGTGGCCCTGTTTCTCTCTCCGCACATCCCTTCCTCCCTGGTTATACCCGCCATGATTCTCGCGGGCTTTGCAGGAGGTGCCTTCTGGGGCCTCATCCCCGGTTTTCTCAGAGCCAGGTTTGAGGTCAACGAGATCATCACCTCCCTGATGCTCAACTACGTGGCGATCCTGTGGCTGGAACACCTGTACTTCGGGCCATGGCGCGACCCTGCAGGACGGGGTTTCCCGGGAACAGCCATGTTTGCGGAGGCAGCCTGGTTCCCCCGTTTCTTCGGGACCCGAATCCATCTGGGCCTGCCCATCGGCCTTGTGGCAGCCGCTTCGATCTGGTTCGTCCTGGCCTATACACGGTGGGGTTACGAGATCAGGGTGGTTGGAGCCAGTCTTAGGGCCGCCCGATATGCCGGGATGAACATCCCTCGGAATATCCTTTGGGTCATGCTGATCAGCGGCGGCCTGGCCGGCCTGGCCGGGATCGGAGAGACGGCCGGCATTCACTATCGGCTCCAGCAGGGGCTGGCCGTAGGCAACGGTTATGTGGGCATCGTGGTGGCTTGGCTGGCACGGCTCCGACCGGAGTCGATCGTACTGGTTTCGGTCCTTCTCGGGGGTCTCATGGTTGGGGGAGACCAGATTCAGATCAGCATGCATGTTCCCTCGGCTATAAGCCTTACCCTGGAAGGGGCGATCCTCTTCTGTGTCCTGGGCGGCCAGGTCTTTCACGATTATCGGCTTCACATAGAAAAAGAACCGCCCCAGAGCGGGGATCGGAGATCCGGGTTGAGCCAGGTGGACGGCACGTCTGAGAGCGGGAAATCGAGATCGGGAAGGTCCGGGTGAGCCATGGAATCCGGAGCGCTCTTTATCGCAAAGGTCACCATCACCTCTTCGATGGCCGTCCTCTACGCCACTCTCGGCGAAATATTCACAGAACGCTCAGGCATTCTCAACCTTGGAGTCGAGGGAATGATGCTCATGGGAGCCCTGACGGCCGTCGCAACCACCCAGTCCCTTCACTCTCTTTGGGCCGGAGTGGTAGCCGCCATGTTGGTGGGCGGAGTTTTTGCCCTTATCCACGGTTTCTTCTCCATCACCCTCAGGGTGAACCAGGTGGTCTCCGGTCTCGCCCTGACCCTTTTCGGCATCGGCCTGAGTAGTTTTCTCGGTAGACCGCTCATCGGAAAGGTCTCCTTGAAATTCGACGCCTGGGCCCTCTTCCCCCTGGACAGGATCCCCATCGTGGGTGAGATCCTCTTCAATCACCCCGCCCTTGTCTATCCGGCTTATCTGCTCGTCCCCGGAGCGTATCTCTTCTTGTACAAGACCCGCTACGGCCTCGAGCTGAGGGCCGTGGGGGAGAATCCCTCGGCTGCCGACACGGTGGGAATCAATGCTTCAGGTCTCCGATACCTCTACACCTCCCTGGGCGGATCCCTTGCCGGGTTTGGAGGAGCCTATCTCTCCCTGGCCTACACCCCTGGTTGGAAAGAGCAGATGACAGGGGGGCAGGGATGGATCGCCATCGCCCTTGTGATATTCGCCATGTGGGATCCCCTGAAGGCCGTGGCAGGAGCGCTCCTTTTCGGCTTTATCAACGCTTTCCAGTTCTATTGCCAGGCGGCCGGCCTCACCCTTGTCCCGAGCTACGCGTTGAGAATGCTCCCGTACCTGTTTACCATCGGCGTGCTGGTACTGATCACCCGGTGGGAGGCAGCCAGGAAAAGAGTCGGAGCCCCTGCAGCCCTGGGGGTCCCCTTCGAAAGGGAGCAGTGAAGCTCCCCATGGCAAGCCGCGGGGCATCCATGCGAAGGCGAGTGAAGCCGCTGGAGCCTCTTGAAGCAGACGATGTCTCTCCGGGGCTTGCTCTTTCCCCTTTCTGGTGTTATAGGAGGAACATCTTGAAATCCGATCTGCAGGGGGAAACAACAGAACAAGGGCTGGTGGAGAGACGGCGTGGAAAGGACCGCCGCCATAGGCCCACCCCGATGCTCAGCAGACAGAGCTTCTTCAGGGGAAGACGGTTCAAGGCCCGTCGAGAGGAGGACCGCCGGGGGGGATACTACGTCGACCGGTACGGGTGGTGGCCTTTCGTTCTTTTCATGCTGATCATCCTTCTCAATGCCCTGGATGGTCTTCTCGCCTTTTACACGCTCCGTGCCCTCGAAGGGGTCAACAATCTCCCCCTCAGAATCATCCGCGATATGGGGGCCGAAACCTTCATCCTTGCAGCCTTTGCCCTCGCCTCGGTGTGCACCCTTTTTCTGTTCATCCACAAGAACTTCCCTGTGGCACAACTGGCCATCGGCGCTGTCGTTCTGCTTCAGGCCCTTACCATCTCCGCCCAGTTGATCCTGATTCTCTTCTCTCATACCCCATGACCGGCTCCGAACCGGGGAGGGGGCGGGAGAACCCACCTGTTGTTTCAAGAACGTAATCCCAGATGCGTTTCGGCAACCACAGCCTCGGGCCATCCCCTCGGGATACCCTAGATCCCAATATTTTCGGTCAATTATCTCTGCCACGTTCTTGGTACGGCCATTGCTCAATTCAGGGATGAGCAGTGAGCGAGAAGGAGGAGACGAAGATGAGAAAGGGAGTGTTTGTCGTCTTCATACTGGCCTTGACGGTCCTCTCGGCACCCAGCCAGTCATGGGCCAAGCCGTGGAGGATAACCACCCGCAGCCGTTGCTGGCATTACGGCTTCATAGGGTTGATTCTGCACCAGACCCTGGATCCGGGGGGCCTCTTCCAGTCGGATCCAGACCTGGAGAGAAAAGTCACAGACCTGGAGAAACAAGTGGGCAGCCTCCGGGTTTCGGTGGAGGTGCTCCAGTCCGACCTCGACCGAGCCGGCCAAAGGATTGCAGAACTCCAGAAGCAACTCGAAACAGCGGAGCAGGCCGTCTCCGATTACGGAGAGGCCCTTGATCTGGCGCAGAAAACCATAGGCGAGCTGAACTCTCGCCTGGCTTCGGCAGAGGACAGCCTGGAAAGGGTGCAACCCCTTGTCGCCCTGGCCGATTATGTGACCGTGGTGGAGGACGAAAGCATCAACGGTCTCAAGGGACCCCATGTGATCTTCACGGGTGTCAACGTCCATGTCCGCAGCGGCTCCGGCTATACGGATGACGGCGGTAGCCCTCAGGGCCTGGGCAATGTCATAATCGGTTACAACGAAGAACCCGACAGTGGCCTCGATGCCGGAGGCGAGGACCGCTCAGGGTCCCACAACCTGATAATGGGTCCAAAACACCGCTACTCGGGTTGTGGAAACCTGGTTGCAGGGTCTGCCAATACCGCGAGGGGATCGTACACAGCCCTTGTGGGGGGGCAGTCCAACACGGCAAGCGGCGACATGGCAACAGTTACCGGCGGGCTCGGCAACACGGCCAGCGATTACTGTTCGACCGTCTCCGGAGGAAGGCAGAACAGGGCGGGCGCTTACTATGCCGCTGTCTCCGGAGGCCTGGGCAACCAGGCCGTCGGCTTCTACTCCAGTGTCTCGGGAGGCCAATCCAACACGGCCAGAGGTGTCGCCTCGACAGTCGCCGGGGGATCCTTCAACACGGCAAGCGGTGAGGCGTCGAGCATAAGCGGGGGCAGGGGCAGAGGCGTATGGGAGAGAAACACATGGCGGGCCGGCAGCCTTGTGGAAACCTTCTAGATCCCGGGCCGGGGTGATCCGGTTCAACCAGGATCACCCCGGCCGCCACCATCCTCCCTGAAAAAGACAATCGACGCATAACTCACCGAGTTTACATAGTCACCTGTGATATCGCCTGACAGGCGGTACCGGAGGAGCCTCCCCATCACATCCGGTCGAAGCATCTGAATAAGCACGGCGATCGGTCTAAACCCACAGATAGTGGCTCCGGTCCGGTTCCTGTAAGCCAGGAAACCCTGCCAGTCCTTTTTCAGAATCAGATCAATGGCCCCGTGATCGAGTCTGGATATGTTCTCTCTCAGGTGGTCCACAAAGGGCACGTATCCGAAGCGCGGCCCGAAGTGGGTGAAATCAGAACTGGCTATTACAAGCATGTCCGCTCCCCCGAGGGTTTTCAACTGCTCGCTCACCACCCGGTACTGGTCCCCCTCCAGCTCGCCGACCACGATAGGAACGAGAGTGAACTCCTTCAGGGTTCTCTGGAGAAATGGAAGCTGGATCTCGACGGCGTGCTCCCTCTCATGAGCCTGGGTGACGGTCCTGAAAGGAGATTTTGCGAGGAGAGAATCACAGGCATTCCTGTCCACCCTCACCCTGCCGAGCGGGGTTTCGTAAAACTCAACCCGTGGAATCGATACCCCCTCAAAGGAAACATAGTGGGAAGGGGCCAGGATAATCACCCGCCGAAAAGGTACGCCCGCCAGGTTCCTGTAACCCCACGCGGCGACCGCTCCTGAATAGGCATATCCGGCATGGGGAGAGATCATGGCCACCACTCTCTCCCCCTCCACGCTGGGAGACGCCTGTCTCAGAAATCCGTCCACCTCCTTCATGAGGGTCCCCCTGTCTGCGGGGTACCACGACCCGCTCAGAGCAGACGGCCGGACAGAGGGGGATCCGGAGAAAACAGCCGATCCAACGCCCAGGAGCAATGCCATCAGGCCTGCCACGGTGAAAAACCCTCTCATCTCCTTGTTCCCTTTTTCCGCCATTCTATTTGACTTTTCTCCCTTTTTCAATAAGAATTAAGAGATCGAAAAATCTCACGGGTGCGCGGAGTGTCCGAGTACCATCAAGGTCACAGGAGGCAGATATGAAAATCGGGGAGAGAGTTACATTTCCCTTCGGGAAGGGAGAGATGGAGGGCGTTGTTAAACGGGTCTTCGAGAAGACCGTCTATATCACGGCTGACTTTCCCAGGCACAAGGGCAAGATCGTCAGACGATCGATTTCCGACCTGAGCAAGGGGAAAACGAAGAGCTCAAAGGCAAAGTCAAGAAAGACCCAATGAGCCTGCCGGCGGGCAGAAAGTTACAGGGGCATGGACCAACGGGCATGGGCAGGGTCAGAGAGAAAGACCAGCCGAGCATTCCTCTGAAGCAGGCCCTCGGGCTTGAGGAGAGAGAGACTATCAGCCTGGTGGGGGCCGGGGGCAAGACTAGTCTCCTCTTTCTCCTGGCAAGAGAGCTCAGCAGCTCGGGATACCGGGTGATTACGACCACGACGACGAAGATCTTTGAGCCCGCTCCCGGGCAGACGCCTTTTCTCTCTCTCGGCGAAACGAGTGAGACCATCCTGAGGAGGGTTGCCAGCCACGGTCATATCACCGTTGCTTCCAAGAGGGTGGCCCATGGAAAGCTCCAGGGCATACCACCCGACCAAGTGGAGGAACTCCGGGAATCCGCTCTTGTCGACTACATCATAGTCGAGGCCGATGGGGCGGCCCAGAGGCCCTTGAAGGCCCCTGAATCCTATGAGCCTGTCATCCCCGGCTGCACCGGGACAGTCGTAGGCCTGGTGGGGGCCGATGCCTTCGGCGTGCGGCTCACCGAGGCCACCGTATTCAGGTCCCATATCTTCTCCCGAATCACGGGGCTGTCCCCTGGGGCGGAGATCACCTGCGAAGCGGTCTGTCTGGCATTCACCCATGCCGAGGGGATCCTCAAGGGGACGCCCCGGTCAGCCCGTGTGGTCATCTTCTTCAACAAAGTGGACCTCGACGGAGGACTCGCAAAGGGGAAGGAATTTGCCGCCAAGATCCTCGGTTTTCCCGGTTCCACGGTGGAGAGGGTCGTTCTGGGACACCTAAGGTCAGAGCGCCCCGTGGTGGAAGTTGTCTCCCGCGGATGGTAGAATTGAAAGGTCCCGTTTCAGTGACAGAACAAGGAACGCCCGGCTTTCCGGATATTTCCCGGCCAGGGGGGTGAAATGGTTTCGATTGAAGAAGAGATCGTCAGGGAACTCTCTCGGAACAGCGTTTCGGCTCTAGCTACCGTGGTCTCCCGCGCCGGGTCGGCACCTCGTGGGGTGGGTGCGAAAATGCTCCTCAGGGCGGACGGTTCATCCGCAGGTACGATAGGAGGAGGGAGTGTCGAGGCAAAAGTCGTCAGAGAAGCGGCACACGTCATCGAGACACGAGAGCCCAAGACCCTCCATTTCGAATTGAAGGCCAAGGACTTGGCCGAAGAGGGCGCCATCTGCGGGGGCGATGTCACCGTCTTCGTGGAACCTCTCGCGCCGGACAGTTCCGACCTTCTGGAGATCTATCGAACCATAGGGGCGATAAGGAGAAAAGGGGGGAGGTCGGTTCTGGTAACCCTGGTATCGGCCGACGATCCGCATTCCGCGGAAGAAACCGCCAAGGCTCTGTTCGGCGACAAGGGCCTCCTGGTCGGGTCTCTCCCAGATGATCAGGATCTGATCCAGAGGCTCAGGCCGGAGATAGACCGGGTGCTTGGGGAAAACAGGACCGAGGTCCTCACCGTCCAGAGGGCGGGCGGAGAGGTCCGGCTCCTCCTGGAGCCTGTCGTTTCGGACACCACCCTGTTCATCTTCGGCGGCGGTCACATAAGCACCTGCCTTGCTCCCCTGGCAAAAAACGTGGGATTCAAGGTGGTGGTCATCGATGATCGACCCGACTTCGCCAATCCTGACAGGTTCCCTCAGGCGGACAGGGTCCTGGTAGATGGCTTCGAGGGGCTCCTGGAAAAACTCGAGATCGATGAGAACTCCTATCTCGTCCTGGTGACGAGGGGCCACCTGCACGACAGAGTCGTCCTCGAACAGGCGCTTCGGACAGATGCCAGGTATATCGGCATGATCGGAAGCCGGAGAAAGATCAGGATGGTTTACGAAAGGGTCGTGAAGGACGGGATCTCCCCTGAGTCGCTTGAGAGAGTCCACGCCCCGATCGGACTCGATATCGGAGCAGAAACCCCGGAAGAGATAGCCGTCAGCATCCTGGCCGAACTCATTCAGGTGAGGGCCGGGAAATAACCGCCGTGCTCACTTCCCCTTCCCGATTCCCATGTAGAGAAACCCCGCCTTTTCGGCTCTCCTCCTGGCGATCACGTTCCTGCCATCCACTATCACAGGTGTCCGCATGAGCCTCTTTGCCTTTGAGAGATTCAGGCTGAAGTACTCCCTGTGCTTCGTGACGATGGCCATACAGTCGGCCCCTGAGAGGGCCGAGTCGAGGTCTCTTGTCAGGTCTACCTCCGGAAAATCCCGAACATGTGGATCATGGCCGACCACCTCCGCCCCTTTCGACTCCAGGTCCCTAATCACGGCATAGGCCGGTGTATTCCGCGTGTCGTCCGAGTCTTCCAGATAGGCCACTCCGAGGATCGCTATCTTGGCTTGCCTGAGGGAGACTCCTTTTGTCTTGAGTGCCTCTTCGACCATCTCGGCCAGGTGGCGAGGCATGTAGTCGTTGATCCGCCTGGCGAGGCAGATAAACTCGGTCTCCATGGGTTTCGAACCATACTGTTGCAGCCCGTAACGGAGAAGCCACGTGTCCTTCGGGAGGCAGTGCCCCCCTACCCCGGACCCGGGCAGATGCATGTGTCTTTCAGAACGGGAATTTATCAGTTCCCGGATCTCGAATACGTCCACTCCGAGATTCTCGCAGATCAGCCCCATCTCGTTGGCAAAGGCGATGTTCACGTCCCGGTAGGCGTTTTCCATGGTCTTGGACGTCTCCGCGGTCAGGATGTCGGTGGAATGGATCTCGTCCTTGACGATCTTCCTGTAGAGATCGACGGCCAGCTTCTCGCTCTTCTTGTTTATCCCTCCCACTATCCGGGGAAGGTTTTGGATATACTCTATCAGCTTCCCCGGCATTACCCGCTCGTAGGAATAGGCCAGATAGAAATCCCTCCCCGCCTTCATCCCCGACTTTCGTTCGAGAATGGGCTGAACCACGTTCTGGGTAGTCCCCGGAGCCACCGTGGACTCGATGATGACCAGAGATCCCCTCTTCATATACTGGCCCACGCGCCTGGATACCTCCTTGAGGGAGAGATAGCTCGGCGTGTGATCCGAACTGTCGGCGGGTGTCTGCACGTCGATCAGTATCGTATCCATTTCCCTCAGGACAGAGAAGTCGTCTGTAACCCGGAAGGTTCCCTTCTTGACGACCCGGGCGATCAGCTCCTCAAGACCCGGTTCGTTCCCCTCGATGGGAGACCTCCCCGAGTTCAAGACATCGATCTTCCAGCCCGACCTCTGGCTCCTCCGCTGCAGACCCGTGACGTCAAACCCCGGAACATCGGCCAGAAGTGCCGCGGCCGGAATGCCCACATACCCCATTCCGACAACCGCGATCTTTCTTTTGTCCATAAGGGCATTCCCCCCGGCCCTGCCACTTGTCGGAAGGGCCTTCCAATCCCTGTAGAATAATTCGAAAGGTCACATCGAATTCCAATGACTAATCGTCAAGAGTTCGAAATTTGTTGAGCGGAATCGTTAGATACTTTGGGGCATGAAAGACTCAAGGACGCAACCAGTCGACCGTACTCCTCTCTCTGTTATCTGACATCGATTGAAACTCTGAGATTTCTCACTCGGCGTTACGACCCTTTCCCCTCTTTCTCCATCAAGGCTCTCAGGATTTTTTCAGGCGTTATGGGCAGGTCCTTTACCCGCACCCCTATCGCGTCATAGATCGCATTGGCGATGGCCGGTGCCGAGGGGACGCACCCCGGTTCCCCGATCCCCTTGGCCCCGTAAGGGCCTTCCGGATCCACAGATTCGACAATGACCGGCTCAACGGGGATCACGTCCTTGGCAGTGAGGATCTTGTAGTCTCTGAAGTTGGGATTCATCACCCTTCCCTTTTCAAGGATAAGCCTTTCTGTCAGCGCATATCCAGTACCCATGGCGGCAGCCCCGTAAATCTGGCCCTCAAGCAGCATGGGATTGATGGCTCTACCCACGTCGTGGGCGGCGATGTATTTGAGGATCCTCACCTTGCCCGTCTCTCTGTCCACCTCCACTTCGACTCCATGAGTCCCGTAGGCATAGGTCATGGAGAGGTTTCCCTTGAACTCCCTGTCGAGGTTCTCGTTGTCGGGATCGTAGAAGGACTCGGCCATGATCATGGTTCCTCCCCGGCTGTAATGGGCCCCGCGAAGAATCTTGGCCAGGGGGATCTTCTTGTCTGGTTCCTTGGTGGAGTAAACCATCCGGTCCTTGATAACGAGGTTCCTCGGGTCCGGGTCGAGCCTGACCTCGTGCCGGTTCCCCTCTTCGTCCTTCCACCGATCCACATACCCCGCGGCTATTTCGAGAATCTTCTCCCTCACTTTTCGAGCAGCCATGAGCGCCGAGTTCCCAGCCACGAAGGTGGTCCGGCTGGCATGAACGCCCACATCCCATGGGCATGAATCGGTATCGTTGTCGGTGAGGTTGACATCCTCGGCGAGAACCCCGATTTCTTCGGCCACCATCTGGGCGATGACCGTCTCTGCACCCTGCCCTATGTCGGTGGCACCGGTAAAAACGTTCACCGTTCCAAAGTCATCGACCTTGATGATGGTTCCACAGCCGTCGGACTTATACACCCTGGCGCCCCCACCCACGTGGATCAGCGAGGCCATTCCCACACCGCGCCCGTCTTCTCTCCTCTCCCCCTTTCGCTTCTTCCATTCCAGGCGGGCGCCCACCTGCTCGATGCACTCTCTCAGGCCGCAACTGGTAACCCTGAAACGCTGGGGTGTAACCTCTCCGGGCTCATTGCTGTTGATGAGGCGAAACTCCATGGGGTCTATCCCGGCCTCCCATGCGAGTTGGTCCATGCTGCTGTCGATGGCGAAGGTCGCCTGGGGATTGCCATACCCCCGCATCGCCTGAGACCATGTGTTGTTGGTGTAGACACACGTGGCCTCATAGCGGACGTTCGGCACCTTGTAGAGAGAAGAGACGGGCATCATCATTACCGAGGGAGTCGTGGCCCCCCAGGAAGTGTAAGCCCCGTTGTCAAGAATCATGGAGACGTCCCTGAAGGTGAGCCTGCCCTTCTTGTCGCACCCCTGGGCGATGTCGGCGATGACCGGCTGGCGGGTGGAAGTGTAGCGAAATTCCTCCTCCCTGGTGTGAACGATCTTGACCGGTTTCCGAGTCGCGAAGGCAAGCAGAATGGCGATGTACTCAAAGGCATAGGTGTCGAGTTTGCTTCCAAATCCCCCGCCTATGGTGGGCTGGATGACGCGCGATTTGCTCCCCTTGAGACCCATGGCCCTCAGGGCCTCGTTGAAATCCCGCTGGGCCAGATATGGGATCTGGGTGTTTCTATACATGGTCAGGTTGTTTCTCTGGTCAAAATCGGCAATGACCCCCTCGGTTCCCATGCAACAATGGGTCACCCAGGTGAGGGTGAAACGATCCTCAACAACAAAGGCCGAACGCCTCCTCGCCTCTTCCACGTCCCCGGCCACTAGTCTCCATGGGAGCTTGAGGATGTTGCTCTTGTTCTCCTCGTGAACCAGCGGCGCATCCTCTCTCATGGCCTCTTCCGGGTCGAAGACTCCTGGGAGAGGCTCATATTCCACCTCTATCAGGTCAAGGGCCTCCCGGGCGATCTCAGGATCGATGGCAGCCACGGCCGCCACCTCGTCCCGGCATGACCGGACTTTCCCTCCCTTCAGGACCGTCTGGTCTTTCATGAATCCGAACCGAATGGTCGGGACATCTTCGGCGGTGATGACGGCCCGGACGCCGAGGAGCTTCCTGGCCCGGGAAGTATCGATCCTGACGATCCGCGCATGGGGCTGCGAACTCCGGAGGATCTTGCCGAAGAGCATCCCGGGGACTTTCAGATCCTGTATGTAGACCGACCTGCCCGTTACCTTGTCCTGAGCATCGAGTTTGGGGATTCGCTTTCCCACGCTGCGAAATGCTTCCATCACGGCCTCCCTGACTGTCTAGTCGCCCTCTCCGCCCACCTCAGGAACCTGCCCAGAGGACTCGCTGGCCGCACTAATGGCCCTGACAATCTGAACATAGCCCGTACAGCGACAGATGTTCCCCGCTATGCCGTGGCGGATCTCCTCTTCGTTCGGGTGGGGATTCTCATCGAGAAGCGCTTTGGCGGCCATTATCATCCCCGGTGTACAGAAGCCGCATTGAACGGCGCCATGATCCACAAAGGCCTGCTGCAGGGGATGGAGTTCGCCTGAGGACCTGCCCAAACCCTCGATGGTGGTCACCCGAGCACCCTCGATCTCCATAACGGGAAAAAGGCATGAATTGACGGCCTTGCCGTCGACAAGCACGGTACAGGCTCCGCATTCGCCCCTTTCACACCCGGATTTCGTGCCTGTCAATTCGAGGCGTTCCCTGAGAAGGTGGAGCAGGCTCCAGTGGGTCTCGACCTCCACCTCCATCTTGTCCCCATTCAACACAAAGGAGATCATCTTTTTCATCCCTGTCCCTCCAAAGAGCTAGCTCGCCCTTTCCATCGCGATCCGGGCCATCCTCGGCACGAGAACCCTTACCATGGCCCTGCGGTACCATGCCTCCCCCCGGACGGTGTCCCTGGCTTTGCACTCCTCTGCAGCAACCCGGCCCGCCTCTTTCAGAATCCCCTCGTCCAGTCTCTCCCCGGTAAGGATGGACTCGGCCCTCCTGGCCCGCATGGGCGTAGGGGCCAGAACACCCAGGCCTATTCTGGCCAGGGTGCAGGTCTCCATGTCCTCGGCCAGCGAGACGAGAACCGCCACACCCAGAAGGGGCAGTTCCATGGCGGCCCTCCGGGTGTGCTTCCAGTAGGCTCCCCCGGTACGGGGGGGGAGCTCGGGAACCACGAATTCCAGAAGGATCTCTCCCGGATCGAGCACGGTCTGTCCCGGGCCGACAAAGAGCTCCTCGAGGGCCATCTCTCTCTCCCCACTGGGGCCTCTGACCCGGACCCGCGCTCCCAGGGTAATCAAGGGGATGGCACCATCGGCAGAGGGGACCGCATTGACGATGTTCCCCCCTATGGTAGCAACGTTCCGAATCTGAACAGACCCGATGTTCTCGACAGCGTCGGCGAGGATGGGATATCTCTTCTTGATGAGGGGGGAGAGCTCCAGCATGCGGTGGGTGACCATGGAGCCGATTTTCAGCTCTCCATCATCGTAGACTATCCTGTCAAGCCCTTCAAGGTGATTCAGGGAGATCAGGTACCTGGGAGTGATCCTTCCCTCCTTGATCTTGACCATCACATCCGTCCCTCCGGCTATGTACTTCGCCTTCCCCCTGTGCTTTTCATAAAGCGAGATCGCCTCATCAATCGACCTGGGCTTCAGATATCCGAACTTTACCATGGATAACCTCCGAGTATCCCGGCGGACCCACGGGCCTTACGGGCCAATCTCCAGGACCCAACCCACCGCCTCCCGTCCCTGCGAATGCCGTCCGCCACTGCAACCACCACCGAGTCGGGATCCAGACCGTTATGGTCCTCATGGGTAAATCCATAGACCCCGCCGAGGCCCACGTGCCTGTAAACACCCTCGATCGCATCCCGCAGAGCCCTCCCGCTGCATTCGGCCTCCTTTATAGCCTCGACCAGGATCATAACCGAGTCCCAGACATATCCGGCAAGGGGATTCACCCAGTGGCCGTCTCCGTACCTGTAGACCTCCACGTATTGATGAAAAAAGTCCGCAATCATACGCTTTTGGCAGTCCCAGTCGTCCAGATCCTCCCAGACGAGCATCTTATTCGATACGAGAAGGCTCCCCCTTGCTGCAGGGCCTGCCATCTCCACATACCGCCGTGGGGAAATCTCGTGGCACTGAAAGAGGGGAAGCTCGACTCCCAGCCCTCGGAGGACCACCGCCACTGTAGCCGCAATGGGAAGGGAACACCACGATACGACCACCTGGGGTTCCGCCATTGCCAGGTCGGCGAGTGCCGACCTCACGTCCGAATCAGGTGTGAGGACACAGGTGGCCACGGTTTCGAGCCCGTAGGCCCCACTCCACCTCTCAAACCACTCCCTCGCCTCCCTGCCCAGGCAGTCAGAGGCGACAACGAGCGCCACCTTTGTCCAGCCCCTCTCCCTGAGAAATCCGCCCACCTTCCCGAGAGCGGTCCTGCTGCCCGGGGGAAGCCGGAAGATCCACTCATACCTTCCATACTTGCCGCCCTGAATAACGGCATCGTCCCACGTCAGCATCATCGCCGGGACCCGGGTCTCCTCAAAGAGAGGCTTGGTCATCATGGCAGAAGCCCAGTCAGTCGGTCCCAGAACAGCGGCGACCTTACCAATCGACACCAATTCTCTGGTTCCATCCCTTGCCAGGATCGGCTCTCCCTCCGTGTCGAAAACCGCCAACTCGACCAGCCTGCCGGCCACCCCTCCCCTGGCGTTCACCCGGTCGACGGCCATCCCGGCGACTCTCTCGGCCTCCCTGCCGATCTCCCCCGTGCTCCCACTGAGATCTGCGAGGAGACCCACCCTGACAGTCGGCTTTCCCAGGACCGCCCCGGAAGTAGCCAGAATCGTCAAAAAGGCAGAAACCCTAAGAAACGCACCGAGCCAGCTCACTGGATCTCCCTCTCACACCTGCCCCGATCCCCGGGCCGGCGGAGAACCGAGCAGTCTCCCTTCAGCCCCGCACCCTTCCCCTGGTTCACGACCCGCCCCGGCCTATCTTTCCCTCTGCCCCGGCCGCCCTTGGGGGAGAAGCGGTCCCGGCCAAGAGATACGGGCTACCGGTTATCGAACACCCGCTTGGATTTCCGCTCCGATCTGGGGAGCTCGCCGTAGTCTACGATCTCGACCCTGCCGCTCACAAGAATCTCCTTCTTGATCCGATCCTCGATTTCTCCGGCCAACTCGCGGTCACCGGAGGGATCCCTCCCCTTTTCCCGTTCCACCCTGATAGTCATGTAGTCCCTCCCGTCCTCCTTCCGCTCGAGCACGATCTGGTACTCCGATCCTACACCGCTTGTCTGGGAGAGGACATGATCGATCTGGCCGGGATAGACGTTGACGGCACGAATGATGAACATGTCGTCGCTCCGCCCCAGAAGCCGATCGTGCATGGGCAGAATGCTGCCGCAGGAGCACCGTCCAGGAATCAGCCTCGTCATGTCGCGTGTCCGGTACCGTACAAGGGGAGCGGCTTCCTTTCTCAAGGTGGTCACAACCATCTCTCCGGTCTCTCCAGGGGGGACTGGCTCGAGGGTTTCAGGATCGAGAAGCTCGAGGATGTAGTAGTCGGCCCAGTAGTGGATCCCCTCGTGTTTCGGGCAATCCAGTCCGGTCCCGGGCCCGTAGAGCTCCGTCATTCCGGGGATATCGAAGACGTCCTCAACCCCGAGAAGGTCCTGAATTCTCTGCCGCATGGCTGCGCTGTGCCGCTCGGAACCGAGGATGACCTTGTTCAGTTTGATCTTGGAGCGGATGCCCCTTCTCTCCACTTCCTCTGCCATCAGCAGGGCCATGGAAGCCGTGCTGCAGAGCACCGTGGTCCCAAAATCCTGCAGAAATCGGCACTGCAGGTCGAGGTTCCCCGGCCCGACAGGAATGACCATGGCCCCGAACCGCTCACATCCGAGCTGGAATCCAATGCCGGCGGTCCAGATCCCGTAGCCCACGGCAAGCTGGACCCTGTCCTCCAGGGTGAGGCCGGCCATCTCGTAGCACCTGGCAAACATGTGGGCCCAATCGTCGATGTCCTTTTGGGTGTAGCAGAGAACCTTCCTCTTTCCGGTGGTCCCCGACGAAGCATGGATCCGCACGACCCTCTCCATGGGAACCGACAGAAGTGGAAAGGGGTACCCCTCCCTCAGGTCGTCGGCCGTGGTAAAGGGAAGCCTCGACAGGTCATCGAGGGTCTGGATATGGCCGGGTTTCACACCGTACTCATCGAAGCGCCTCCTGTAGAACTCCGAATTGCTGTACACATGCCTGATCGTCCATCTAAGACCCTCTGTCTGGACCGCCGCCAGTTCGGCCTCGGATCGGATATCCGGCATGAAGGTCTTCTCCATCGATCACTCTCCCCCTTCACAGAAACGAAAAAGACCGAATCCCCGAGCACCTCTCAGGACTCCCACCCGATCCTTTCGTCTCCCGGAATGGGCCGGTTCGGCCGTCGTACTCGTCGTACTCACTGTACCATCCCTGGTATCACCAAAACAATCTGTGGAAAGATGATGAGAATAACGATAGAAACAACACAGGCCAAGAGGAAAAAGCTCACGCTCTTGAAGATCGTGCCAAGTCCTATCTCGGGTGCCAACGCCTTGACCACGTATATGTTGACACCCACCGGCGGCGTGATGGCCCCCATGGTCGTTACCATTGTCAGGATTATCGAAAACCAGATCGGGTCGAAACCGAGTGCCATTCCCAGGGGGAAAAAGATCGGTATCGTGAGAACCAGAAATCCGAGAGAATCCATGAAGCAACCCCCGATCAGATAGATCACCAGAACGATGGCCAGAATAACGAAACGAGAGACCGGAAGGTGCGCCGCAAAATCCGCTACCATGAAGGGCAGCCTGGTTACGGCCAGAAAACGGCCGAAAATGATGGCGCCTGCTACGAGAAAAAAGACCATGCAGGATATCTTCAGCGTGTCCCTGACAGAATCGATCAGACCCTTCCAGTTCAGCCTTCCTGTTGACACGGTTACGACAAGAGTGAAAAAGACCCCGACTGCACCCGCTTCGGTCGGTGTGAAAAGCCCTGCATACAACCCTCCTATTACCAGAACGAATATGGCTACCGCTTCGATGACCCCGGCAAGAGACTTGAGCTTCTCCTTGAAAGTCGTCTTTGGTCCGGCCGGGCCGAAGGTCGGGTTGATCCGGCAGAGAACAAAGATGGTGGCCACAAAGAGAACTCCCAGAAGGATGGCCGGCAGAATACCGCCCAGAAATAGCTTGACGATGGACTGTTCCGTTTGCAGGCCGATGATGATGAGGACCACGCTGGGAGGCATGACCGTGCCCAGAGTGCCACCCGTGACGACCGTACCGCTGCTCAGTCTGGTGTCGTAGTCGTACTTCTCCATCTGCGGGAGGGCGACGGTCCCCATTGTGGCTGCCGTGGCCGTATTGGAACCGCAGATGGCCGCAAAAAGTTCGTCTGCGCCGATGGTGGCGATGGCAAGTCCCCCCCGCCAGTGGCCGAACCATTTGTAGGCGGCATTGTAAAGCTTCTCCGCTATTCCGGAGTTGAAGGCCAGGTAACCCAGAAAAATGAAGAGGGGGACCACCGTGAGGCCGTATTTGGAAAAAGTAGTCCACAGGTCGGTCCCCACCATGTTGACAGCCGCTTTGAAGGATACCACGTACCAGAAGCCGCAGAAGCCCACGACACTCATGGCAAACCCAACCGGCATGCCCAGAAGGAACAAGACTGCCACAAGGACAAGGATCCCGAGGATTCCAGCCATGGTCAAGGTCACTCTTCGTCCCCTCCTCTCCCCGATACCGCCTTCAACAGGTCTGTCAGAAACACGAGGGAAAGCACAAGGAATCCAAAGGCCACGCCGTAGGTGAAGGGATAGTAGATGATCTGCAGGGTTTCCGTGACCTCCCCTGTCTCCCACAGGGTGGCTCCATACTGGGCTATCTTCCACGCTACAAGGGCGAAAAAGACCATGCAGATCGAGTAGTTCACGCTGTTGAGTATTTTCTGGGTCTTCTTTGAAAACCTGAGCACCAATATGTCGACGGCGATGTGGCCCCTTTTGACCTGGGTGTAGCCCAAGGCAAAAGCCGTTACGAGGGCTCCGAAATACCCCATGAGTTCGAAGGTGCCCCTCACCGGCATCCAGACAAGGCGGAAAAATATGTTGGCACAGGTGAGAAGGATCATTGCAGCGAGAAAGAAACCCGCCACCCACATGAGCATCAGATTCAGGAATCGCCTCGCCCTCTCGAGTGCGTCCATGTTTCCCCCAAAACCCCTTCTCCAGGGTCAGCCCCTAGGCCTCGGGCCTTCCGCACAAATAAAGGTTGCGGATTCCGGACCTTGCCGAGAAGATCCCCAATCCGCAACCCCGGAAGCTCCTCTACCGCTCAATGCCCTCACTCCCCAGAATACATTCTCGCAAAGGCCCTTATGTCCCCCACGATCTCCTTGCCGGGAAGACCCTTTGCCTCGGCTTTCTTGATCCATGCTTCCGTGATCGGCTCGAGCAGCCTGTCCCACCTGGCCTTCTCTTGCTTTGGAAGTTTGATAAATTCCACGTTATAGGTCTTCTTAGACCAGGCGACGGCCTTTTCGATCTGGTTGTCCATGTAGGTCCCGGTCCATGCGGCCTGCTGGGTTCCCAGACCCTCCATGACCTGCTGGACGTCCCTGGGCAGGCGGTTCCATGAATCCATGTTCATGACCACGGCAAAGGGGTAGATCACGGTGTTCGTCAGCGTCGCGTACCGGCACGTCTCGGCGAACTTGAAATCTTTCATCACCTCGAGGGAGGAGAACAGTCCCTGGACCACGCCCTTCTGCAGGGCTTCCACGGTCGCCGGCATGGGCATACCCACCGGGTTGGCTCCCCAGGCTTTCAGAATCTGTGCGGCTCCTCCTGAGGCCCGCAGATTCATCCCTTTCAGATCCTCCAGGCGCCGTACCGGTCTCTTGGACATGATATTGGAAGGACCGCACGTAAACATGGTAAGGACCTTGACCTTGGAGAAGGCCTTTGGCCTGTATTTCTTGTAGAGGTCCCAGAGCACGAGGCTGGCGATCCGGGAGTTGGGCAGCCCCAGAGGCAGGCTCGTGGCATTTGTAACCACAAAACGGCCCGGTTGATAGGCCATGCACAGGCAGCCGATGTCGGCCTGTCCCGCTATCACGCCATCCATCATGTTCTTGGCACCGAGCAGGGTCCCACCTGGATACGTATCGATGGATACCTTCCCGCCCGTGCGGCTTTCAACCTCCTTTTTCCACCGCTCCATTTGAACACACGGAAAGGTGGGAGCAGGCGGGAAGTTGGCATAGCTCAACCTGACAGGACCCCCTTGTGCCGGTGTGGCCAAAAAGGCAATACCCCACAAGAAAGCGGAAAAAACCAGTAGCATACACACCACTCCCGTTAACTTGGTCGAATTCTTTCTTTTCATGAGACACCTCCTCGTCTCCTTTGAATTAAGAGTCAATCCTCATCCCCACCTCCTCTCTGCTCCCTCCTCCCCGAGGCCGGATGATTTCCCCCCGGGCAGTGGCTCTACCACCACCCTGACCTTGTCTCCGTCTCACCTTGTAGCAGAATCGTCTTTGATCGTCAAGGGGAAAACGGGCGTTTCCTGACTTTCGGAGAAGACCCTTTTCTCCGGACGAGATTGTGGAAGTGGTGTCGTACCGATCGGGAATGTGCGTGATTCGTGTGCGTGTTCGTGGTGCGTGGGGCGTGTTCGTGGCTCGTGGTTCGTGTTCGTGGGGAAGGGACGGGAATTCCCCGCCCGCGAACTCCGAAAAGGTTACCACGAGACCTTGGGAGTGAAGGGGCAAGGGTGTTCTCCCCTTAAAGAGAGAAACAGCTGTAAAGTTAACTACTTAAACAATTCCCTTATCGAAAACTCAGGAAACTCCACGAAAAGGCGGAGGACCTTCCCCATTTTGAGGGCATCCATCGTTCCGGAGTGGCATTGCGGAAGCGGCGGACTACCCGCCGGGAGTGGACCGGCACCATGCTGAACGCAGCCGGAGGGAAAGGCAGAGCCGCCTGGGTGGAGACCTGAGGGAGGCATCAGCTACCCCCCACCCCCGAATCACGAGAGGACGGCATGGTGAGCTGGAGAGGTGCCTTGCTGAATCAATCCATAACAACCTTTCTTTTCGTACCCTTCCAGTACCTATCCCTCAAGGCTGCCTTGTAGATCTTCCCTGATCCTGTTTTAGGGAGTTCGTCCATGAACTCGACGGACTTCGGCTTCTTGTAGCTCGCCAGCCTTTCCTTGCAGAACTCTATGATCTCAGCCTCGGTCGCCTCTCGTCCGCTCTTCAAGGCGATGATCGCCTTGACGTCCTCGCCCCACTTCTCGCTCGGCACACCTATGACGGCGGCTTCCCGAACCGCAGGATGATCGTACAGAACCTCTTCGACTTCCCGGGGGTAGATATTCTCCCCACCGCTTACGATCATGTCCTTCTTTCGGTCGACGATGTAGAGGAACCCGTCCTCGTCCATGTACCCCATGTCGCCGGTGTGAACCCATCCGTCCCTCAGGGTTTCCGCGGTGAGTTCGGGCTTGTTCCAGTAACCCTTCATGATCCACACGTGTTTGGCCAGGATCTCTCCGACTTCATTGCACCCCAGTTCTTTGCCCTGGTCATTGACAATCTTGACGTCCACATCGATTGCCGGTTGACCGGCAGAGCCCAGTCGCGCCAAGTCCTTCTCGTCGCCGTAAGGGTTATGGTACTCGCGGCAGAAGCAGGAGATGAGCGGGCCTGTCTCGGTCTGACCGAAGCCCTGGACAAAGACCTGCCCGAATCTCTCTATACCCCGTTTCAGAAGCGCAACAGGCATGGGCATGGCCGCATAAAAGATCGTGTGAAGACTCGATGTCTCATACTTGTCATGATCGGGAAGATCGAGAATCATGGCGATCTGGGTGGGGACGAGTTCCGTGGTTGTAATCCGTTCTTTCTCGATGATCTCGAGGAATCTTCTGGCGTCAAAGCGCTCTACCAGGTAATTGGTGCAGCCCCTGTGAAAGATTGGAAACAGAAACGATCTCGGACCGATGTGGAAAAGCATCATGCCCTCCAGGTGCTTTTCGACCCGGCGGATCCCCACCTCGATGGCCATGCTCCTGGAGCACTCCTGCTGGCCCCTGTGGGTGATCATGGCGCCGTTCGGCCGGCCGGTCGTCCCGCTCGTATAGATGATATAGACCACATCGTCATCCTCGATTTCCACGTCCGGTTCCACCGGCGGATTCTCCTTCAATACCTCTTCGTATGCTTCCATGCCCTCTGGTCTGTCTCCGATACATATGTAATGCTTGACCCCGATTTTGGGCCGGATCTCGTTGATCGTCTCGACAAAGGGCGATTGAAGGATCAGCGCCTTGGCCCCGGAATCGTTGAACTGGTAGGCGAGCTCTTCTCCTTTAAGACGCCAGTTTACAGGGACGGTGATGAATCCGCCCTTCTCCGCAACACCGAAGACCTCCATGTATTCCGGCCGTGTGTATGACAGAATCGCCACCCTGTCGCCTTTGGCGAGCCCCTTTTTTCTCAGTGCACCGTACAGCCGGTTGATCCGCTGGTCGAACTGCCTGAAGGTTATCTGCTGGGTATCGGACATGTACGCGATTCTGTTAGGAAACAGCCTGGCATTTCTCCGGATGATGTCACCCAAGCTCATGGTAATGCCTCCCTACATCAGAATGGATTCCAACTCGGTTTCCCTTTATCGGAGCCCAGGTAGTCGCCACTGAACAACGGTCCTTCCGCTCTCTGAACGAACTTTCTGACCCGTTCTAAGCCTCCCGCCGCTCGACCTCCTAAACTCGGCCTCACGGCCTCAAACAATAGGAGCTCGCCCCTCTGGGGACGCTCCGCTCGGCAAGACGGGTGCCCCAGAAACTTCGTAATGTTCGCTCCGGGGCCATTCTCCAGTGGCGACTACCTAAACCCAAAGAAATCTCCCAGACCGAAAAAGAGTCCTACACCAGCGGCCATTTTTGTTTCAGTGAGACTCCCGACCTCTCAAGAAGGTTTCGGCTGAGATCCTCGACTCTTGCGTAGATCTCCTCCTCGTCAAGGCCCGTGATCCTCCCATGATCAAAGACGATCTTCCCCGAGATCATCACCGTGTCGATGCTCCTGTCACTCACCGAATAGACCAGGTTGTGCGTAACGTTAAGAAGGGGTCTCCATTCCGGATGATCCCTGTTGAAGAAGACAAGATCAGCCCTCTTTCCGACCTCTATCGATCCCACCTTCTGTTCCATTCCCAACGCCTCCGCGCCCCTCAGGGTTGCCATCTCCAAGACCGTCTCCGCCGGGAAAACCATCTCTTTCATGTGGAAGTCTTTATAGATGCAGGCGACGAGATTCATGAGCTTCAACATGTTTGAATGATCAGACGAGTTGGCACTATCCGCTCCCAGGGATACACAGATCCCTTGTGAGACCATCTCAGGGAACTTCGCATACTTGCTAATGCCTTTGGAATGCTTCATGGCTGCAGTCGGGCAATGGCTGATCTTCACATCGTGCTTCTTCAATAGATCAATCTCATGATCCTCCACATAGACCATGTGGGTGAGTTTGAGGTTCTTGTCAAGAATGCCCAGCTCTTCGAAATGGCTCAAGGGCTTGATCTTATCTCTGGTCTCCATGGAAGGGATGCTGGAGGAATGCATGAATCCCAGGCCCAGGCCGTGATCGTCGGCTATCCTCTTGGCTCCGATCATCAATCGATCCGAGGCGGTCCCCATACCCAGCAGCAGGGGCCAAGCCTGGATTCGCTCGTCTGAGAGCTTTCTTATCCTCTCGATCATCTCTTCATTGGCGCAGAGGGCCTGGTCTGTGGTCTGCTTCATCCTTTCAGGACCTGGAGGAAGATCCCATGTCCATCGGCCCAGGATCCCCCGGATGCCCACCCTCTGCATCGCCTCGGCAACCCGGTCCGGGTAAAAGCAGGTCCCTGCCTCACAGAACGCCGTCGTCCCCGTCTTGATCATTTCAATAAAGGCGATCATCGAGGAGTAGTATTCATCCTCCGGGGTGAGGGCGGAATAGATAGGCATGAGCCAATTGGGCATCCAGTCATGTGCGTCATCCGGGATCAGGCTCCGGACGATGTGCTCTGACAGATGGATGTGGGTGTCCACGAACCCTGGAACGATAACCATGTTCCGTGCGTCCAAACGACGTCTCCATTTGAATCTTTCTTTGACGTGGTCCGACTTTCCAACCGCCAGGATGGAATCCCCTTCGATCAGGACGGCCCCGTTCCGGATCATTCGCCTTTCAGGATCCATCGTGACAAGGAGTGCGCCATCGACTAACGTTCTCTCCACGGCCCGCCTCCTCTTGCCATGCCTGCTCTCGTCCTTTACAGGATCGAGGCTGCAGCAGGGCTCAGGGCTTCTCGGTCTCCCCAAGCTCGATCAGAATGCCCCCGGTCTTTTCGGGATCGAAGAACGCCACACGACCGTGAGGCGTCTCCACGGGAAAATTGGGCAAAGGGGTGACCCCCTGTGCTTTTAGTTCCGAGAGGGCCTCGTCGAAATCCTGTACCTCGAAAGCGACGTGATGAAACCCGGGTCCTCTGTTGATCGGTGAATCTTTCCACGACTCGGGCAGACCATGGTATGCGAGTTCTATCGTACCCCGGTCAAGACGGAAGAAGGTATTCTTTACGACCCCCTTCCCTCCGTCCAGATACATACTGGTGATTCCGGTGCTCTTCACACCGAACACCCTGGTAAGAGCGGCTTCTGCTGCCTCGATGTCCTCCACGTCAAAACAGATATGCTTGATCCGCGAGAATGGGTGCATGAGATGCCCTCACGTTTTTCCGGCATTTTCTTTCAAAGAACCTCGATGCCCCCGGAAACACAGAAGTGTTGAGCCGTAACCCCACTGGAATCGTCGCTCACGAGAAAGACCGCAACCCGTGCCACCTCTTGAGGAGTAATGAATCGCTTGATCGGGATCTGATCCTCATAGAACCTCTTCATCTCCTCGAAGCTCTTGTTCGTCGCCTGAGCCCTCTTCCTTATGACCTTGTACGCTCTCTCTCCTTCCGTGGGTCCCGGAGAGAGACAGTTACACCGGATGTTGTACTGCCCCACCTCTGCGGCAATGGTCTGGGTGACACCTCCGATGGCCCACTTGGTGGCGTTGTACGGTGTCCTGAGCGGATATGCATAGACACCGGCAATGGATCCGATATTCAGAATGTTACCCGATCTCTTGGGAATCATCACCCTGAGGGCGTATTTCGTACAGTAGAACAGACCGTTCAGGTTGGTTCCAATGACCGCCCGCCAGTCATCTCCACTCATCTCATGAATCGGGGAGGTCGGTCCCTCTCGAGACGCGTTGTTTACCAGGATGTCGAGAGTGCCGAAACGGTCCACCGTCTTGGCCACCATCGATTCAACTTCTTCTTCCCTGGAGATGTCTGTGACCAGGCTGAGAACCTCTCCACCTCTGCTTTTGATCTCTTCCTCGGCCTCCTTGAGTTTTTCCTTTCTCCGGCCGCAGATGGAGACACGAGCACCCTCCTCAACAAAGGTCAGGGCAATCACCCGTCCGATGCCGTCGTTTCCCCCTGTGATGATCGCCACTTTGCCCTTCAGTTTCATCGAACCCTCCTTTTGTCAAGCCCTTCGAACGACTCAATGCCCCCCGAAATAGGCCTTCTTTGTATGCTCGTTGCTGGCCAACTCCTCTCCGGTCCCGGAAAGAACGATTCTCCTATTCTCGATCACATACCCCCAATGGCTCATCTTCAAGGCATGAGAGACATTCTGCTCAACAAGGAGGATCGTAATCCCCTGCCGATTTATCTCGCGGACAACGGAGAAGATATTGGAGACGATCAGGGGAGCCAACCCAAGTGACGGCTCATCGAGCATGAGCAACCTGGGCATCGACATCAATCCCCTGCCGATGGCAAGCATCTGCTGTTCGCCCCCTGAAAGGGTTCTGGCGAGTTGCTTCCGCCTCTCCCCGAGCCGGGGAAACATTTCATAGACACGCTTCATGTTCTGCTCGCGCATCCGCCTTGCCCGGGGCAGATACGACCCGACCCTCAAGTTATCCTCCACCGAAAGGGAGGTAAAGATCTGCCGCCCCTCTGGAACATGGACGATACCCAGACCGACAATCTCGTGGGGAGGGATAGAGTGGATCGGCTTTCCCTCAAAGGAGATGGTCCCCCCCTCAGGCCGAATCAGGCCGGAGGCGGTCTTGAGAAGGGTGGTCTTGCCGGCTCCGTTCGCCCCGATGATGGAAACGATCCTCTCCTTTTCGACGGTTATATTGATCTCCGTCAACACCCGGAGCTGGCCGTATGCCACATTTATGTCCACAAAGTCCAACATACGCCGGCTTCAATCTCCTCTCAGGCCAGGGAATAGTCCTCCCCGAGATAGGCTTCTATCACCTGCTGGTCCTTGACCACACGCCCTGGATCTCCATCATAGATCTTCTCGCCGTAGTTGAGGACCACCACTTCATCTGACAGCGAAAGGACGGCGTGCATGACGTGCTCGATCAAGAGAATGGTTATGCCGCTGTTTCTTATCCTCTTGATCAGCTGAATCATGTCATTGCTCTCAGTGGGATTCAGGCCCGCCATCACCTCGTCCAGCAGAAGGAGCGAGGGCGCAAGGGCTATGGCGCGCGCCAACTCCAGCCGTTTCCTATCCTCGATCGTCAGGGCACGGATCGGGACCTTGAGTTTCCCGTCAAGGTCGAGGGACTCGACAACATCCAGCGCCTTCCGGCGGGCCTCCCCTATATTCGAGGTCCGGCTCAGTGCCGCAACCATGACGTTTTCCAGGAGTGTCATATCCAGAAACGGCCTGACCAGTTGAAAAGTGCGCCCGATTCCCAGGTGGGCGATACTCTCCGGGGGAAGGCCGGTGATCTCCTCGCCACAGAAAAAGATTCGCCCCTGGTCAGGACGGTAGAAGCCGGTGATGAGGTTGAAGAGCGTGGTCTTTCCCGCACCGTTGGGGCCTATGATCGACTTGATCTGTCCCTGGCTTACCTTGAGATCCATCCTCATCAGGGCCGTGAGACCCCCGAAGTTCTTTGTGACTCCCCTAACCTCCAACAACACCACTGCCGGTCCACCGTCCTTTCAACCTTTGGATCAGACCGAGTGCTCCATAGGGCATGAATCTGACCACTACGATGAGAGCCACCCCATAGGTGATCAGATGGAGTCCTATCAGGCCTCTCATCTGGAAGTTGTGCTTCAACACGTCTGCCAGCCACCGCGCCAGCTCCCCCATGGGTACCATAAGAAAGGCTCCCACAATCGGCCCAAACAGGGTTCCCATCCCGCCGATGATAGGAGCCAACACGATCTCCACCGAGAAATGGATTCCCATAAGCAGGTCCGGCCGGATATACATCCGGTATTGAGCGTAGAAGGTGCCTCCCAGGGCGATGGAAAAACAGGAGATACCCATGGCGACGAGCTTGTATCTGATCGCAGAAACGCCCAAGGATCTTGCAGCCTCCTCATCCCCCCTGATCGCCTTCAGGTAGAACCCCGTCTTCGAACGTTCCAGCAGGCGGGAGACCCAGACTATGGCTCCGGTCATTCCAAGGATGGTCAGGTAGAAAGGCCACTTCGCTTGGAACTGGTACTGGAGGGGGGCTGCCGGTCCCCTGAGGGTCGGCAGGAAGAGACCCACCGTTGCTCCCAAAAAATCGATGTGTTCGAAACAGAGCCTGACGATTTCGGCCATGGCCATGGTGATCAGCAGAAAGTAGGCGCCCCGAACGCGGAATCTGAAGCAGAGGAAACCCGCAAGCAGGCCCACTACGGTCGCGACTGCGGCACCGGCGAACATGCCGATCCACGGGGTCAGGCCGAGATGAGTGAAGAGCACGGTTGAGGTATAGGCTCCGATTCCCACGAACGTACCGTGCCCCAAGGAGAGCTGACCGGCGTATCCACCAATGATATTCCAACAGCTCCCGAGGTATCCGAACCAAAGGGCGATGATCATTATCTCGACCAGGTACCCGCCCATGTAAAGGGGCGCTGTCACAAGGCCGATACCGAGGATCACGTAAATGTAAAGCCTATTCCTCACCTTCCCTCCCCAGAAGCCCTTGAGGCCTGAACAGAAGAATCACGATGAGCAGGCCGAAGCTGAGCACCTGTTTCATTGACCCGGATATCAAGACCGCACCGAGCTCTTCGACAATCCCGATAAGCAGACCTCCCGCAAGAGCGCCGACGTAGTTCCCAACCCCTCCGATGATCACGATGACAAAACTCGTCATAGTGAAGAGTATTCCAGCACCCTGCGAGGTGGGGATAAAGGTGCTGACACAGGATCCTGCGACCCCCGCTGTGGCGGCTCCGATGGCAAAGGCGATACAGTAGATCTTCTTGACATTGATCCCCATGAGCGTGGCTGCTCCGCGGTTGTTGGAAGCCGCCCGAATGGCGCGCCCCAGTTCTGTCCACTGGAGGAATGAGAGGAATACGGCTGCAATGACGATAGAGGCCCCAAACGTCAGGATCTTCGCCACGTCGATACTCACACCCATAAACATGATAGAACTGAGTTTGTAAGAAGTATCCACGGTGTAGTAGTCCGGCCCGAATGCCATGAGCAGAACGTTTTGGATGATTATTCCGAGGCCCAGGGTAATCAAAACAGACATCTCTTCCGGCGCGTCGATGATCGGGTTGAGCACGTATCGCTGTATGAGGAACCCGAGGAAGAACAAGAGACAGACCGTGCCGAACAGAGAGAGGTATGGATCGATCCCGAACAGGCTGAAAAGCCAGTAGGAGAGATACATTCCGATGACCATCAGATTCCCGTGGGCAAGGTTTATGATTCTCAGGACGCCGAATATGAGAGAGAGCCCGAGCGCCATGGTCGCATAGACCCCCCCCATGAGGATTCCATTGACAAGAGCTTGAAGATAAAGCACCTCTCGGTCTCCTGGAAGATCGCCGGGGACCGCCCCCGGCCCAGGCCTAGCCGGAGGCGACCCGATTGAAACCTGTGGACGAGAGGTTATCCCCTCTCACTCCACTTCGGGACCGGGTAGACAACCCTTGCAGTAGCGAACTCTGAAGGATAGACGATCCTGCTCTTTCCCCCTTGCAGCTGCATGAGCCCGGCACCTGCCCCGATGTTGTCTCCCTTCTCGTCAAACTCTATCGGACCCCCGATCGATGTCTTCTTCACCAACTTGGTCGCCCTCAATGCATCCCTCAGGGCATCTTTATCCGTGGTTCCGGCCCGTTCAAGAGCATCGGCGATCACCAGGATTGCATCGTATGAGTGAGATCCGTTCATGTTGAAGGGCTTCTTGAACCGGGCCTCATACTCCCTTCCCACCTCGCGTGCGAATGGATTCACCTCGTCATGCCACGGAGTCACGTTGAAGGAATAGTCAGAGAGTTTTCCCTGCTTGTGATAACTCGGATCGGCAAGGCCGGAGGCAACGATTCCGAATACCCCGTCAACATCGAATCGCTGCTTGTACATCTCCTGGACGAGCATGATGGCATCCCGCATGCGGCAGTTGACAAAAAGCGCATCCGGCTTCAGGGCCTTTGCGTGACTCACCTCGCTTGCGACGCTCACGGCAAGCTCCGGATAGGTGATCTTCTTCACGATTTCCCAAGGCGCTCCCATCTTTTCACTCATAGGATAGAAGATATTGAACGAGGCCTTTGCGGTGAATTCGGATATATGGATCACCACAGCCCTCTTTATGGGTCTGTCGGCAGTAACCCCCATGATTCCCTTGATCCCGGTCCCTATGAGTTTGGAGAGGTTCGGGAATATTCTGAATGTATACTGAAAACCCTGCTTGGTAATGGCATCTGCCACGGAGATGTCTATCACGTAGGGCATTTGATACCGATCAGCCACCTTGCTGACAGCCATTGTGACGCCGCTCTGAAACGCCCCTGTGAGACAGGCGATCTGCCTTCGAATCAACTTCTCCGCAGCCATGGCGCCGACCTCGTTCTTGCTCTCAGAGTCTTCCACGAGAAGCCTGAGCCTGGCCCCGCCCATGGACTTGATCCCACCTGCCTTGTTGACGTGGTCGACCGCCAACTCGAGGCCCCAAACAGACATCTGGCCCGCCTCGGCAACAAGACCCGTGAGAGGATGGACCGCGCCAATGAGGATCTCCTTTGGAGCGCCTCGAATGATCGCGGGAAAACCGCCCATTGCCGCCCCGGCCGTGACTGCTCCGACTGACTTGAGAAAAGTTCGCCTTGAAACCTTCTGCCATTTCATTATCTTACCCTCCTTTCGAAAATCCCAAATACCCCTCGATGTGTTTCAACCCTCTTCGGTTGTTCCCTCCTCACTGCCATGTCCTCGATTCCTCACCTCCTTTGCTCTCAGATTCCAGCCTCTCACTCCTGCCCGGGCATCCAAGGCCCTCGCCCTAGATCGACCTTAGAACGGGCCGACTTTCCGCCCCGTTCCTAGGAAGAAAACGCCTCCAGGATCAACGCCACGCCCTGCCCCCCACCCGTGCAGGCGGTCGCCAGTCCATACCTCCGGCCTCTCCTGCGAAGCTCAAGCAGGAGCGTGAGGGTCAGCCTGGTTCCGGTCATCCCTAAAGGATGGCCAAGGGCAATCGCCCCGCCGTTGACATTGACTCTGTTCCTATCCAAACCGAGCTCTCTTTCCACGGCCACGTACTGGGCTCCGAACGCCTCGTTTACTTCGAAGAGGTCGATATCGTCGAGTTTCATGCCTGCCCTTTCGAGCACTTTCCTCGCGGCCACGGCTGCCCCGATCCCCATGATGCTCGGGTCCACACCGACAACCGCCCAGGAGACGATTCTCCCGAGAGGGCGAAAACCGTGTTCCCGCGCTTTTTCCATCGAACAGATAATCACTGCAGCCGCCGCGTCCACGATGGCGCTTGCATTCCCTCCGGTCACAAGGCTGTCTCCGCCAAAGGCCGGAGGAATCTTTGCCAGTGCTTCAGGGGTGGTTTCGGGCCGGATGTGGTCGTCGGCATCGACGGTCAAGGTCCCCCGCCTCGTCTTCACCACCACCGGAAAAATCTCCTCCTTCAGTCTCCCCTCCCTCGTGGCCGCGGCTGCCTTCATCTGGCTTTCGTAGGCGAATCGGTCTGCATCCTCGCGGGCAACCCCGTACATTCTTGCGAGCTTGTCGGCTGTCTGGGCCATATTCATCTTGCAGTAAGAGTCGTACAGGGAGGCCATGAGATAATCCTCTGCCTTCTGATCTCCGAGGCGGAACCCCTCCCTGGCCCCCCGGAGCACATAGGGAACCTGACTCATGTTCTCCATTCCCCCGGCAACGACAAAGTCAGACTCACCGAGCAGGATATCCTTGCCCCCCGTGATGATCGACTGGAATCCAGATCCGCAGGTTCTGCCCACCGTCAGAGCCGGGACGGTCTCCGGGAGCCCTGCACAAAGGGAGACGTGTCTGGCACCGTATCCACCGTCGGGGCTCGACTGGATACCATAGCCAAAGATAACCTCATCGATGAGGTCAGGGGGTACATTGAATCTCTCGAGGGCGGCCTTGGTGACCATGGCGCCCAGTTCAATGGCCGAGATGTCTTTGAATTTCCCACCGCCCGGAGCCCCCACATAGTCGGCCATCGGGGTTCTCACCCCGCCGATGATGACAACCTCCCCGGCTTTCATCTGCCTCTCCTCGACGCCTCCTTTACTTTCTCTTCAACTCGTGGACGATGATCATCCGCTGGACCTCCGACGAACCGGCGGCAACCGTCAGGATCTTCGCGTCCCTGAAATACCTCTCCACCGGGTAGTCCTTGATATAGCCGGCCCCGCCATACACCTGCAAGGCGTCTCCCGAAACCTTGACAGCCGTCTCAGTGGAGAAGAGCTTGGCCGAAGAGGCCTCAAACCGCGCCCTCTTGCCCTTGTCCAGGAGATCCGCCGCCTTGTAAACCAGAAGACGGGCCGCCTCAACGCTGACGGCCATTTCCGATATCATCCGCTGAATCATTTGGAATTCGATGATCGGACGGCCGAATTGCACCCTTTCCTGGGAGTAGGCCAAAGCGCTCTCAAAGGATGCCTGGGCAAGACCCAGGGCAATCGAGGACCAGCTCACCCGCTCCACATCCAGCCCCTCTGTCAGGTGTCTGAATCCCCTGCCCTCTTGTCCGCCCAGTAGGTTCTCAGAAGGCACCCTGCAAGCATCGAGAAAGACCTCGCCCGTGGGCGATCCTCTGAGGCCCAGCTTTTCGAAATTCCTCCCCGTGGCAAACCCGGCAAAACCCTTTTCCACGATAAAGGCCGATATGCCGTCAGGCCCCTTTTCCGGGGCCGTTTTCGCGTAGATCAGATAGAGGTCGGCAAAGGGTACATTGGTGACAAACGTCTTGGACCCGTTCAGGATGTATTCACTGCCGGACCTCTCGGCTCTTGTCCTGAGCGAGAGCGCGTCCGACCCGGCCGAGACCTCCGTGAGCGCCATGGCCCCCCACTTCTTGCCCGCGGCCAGATCCGGCAGGTACTTCTCTTTCTGCCCCTCCGTGCCGTAACGGTAGATGTTGTGGGCGCAGAGAATGGAATGGGGAAACAGGGCCACAGGGACGGACGCAGAGACCCGCGAGAGTTCCTCCCCCATGATAACCACAGAGAGATAGTCCGAGAAGCTTCCCTGATACTCACGGGGAATTCCCACCCCGGCATACCCCAGTTGGGCCAACCGCTCGAAGAGCTCGAAAGGAAACCTCTCTTCCCTGTCGATTGCATCGGCGATCGGAGAAATCTCCTTTTCTGCAAAATCCCTCACGGTCTGCCTAAGAAACGCGTGGCCCTCATCCAATTCGAAATCCACTGCCTTTCTCCTCGAGTATCTCCAGGTGGCTCAAAACCCTGTCCAATGCGAGCTCATCCGTTGCGCAACAGCACTCGACCCGCTTCAAAGGCGTCCAGATTGATCTTCCTGTGTTTCTCCGGGACGACCTTCCTGATCACCCCTTTCCATCTCCTTGCCGAAAAGTCGAGATAATTCGACAGGACCCCCAGGAGAACAGTGCTCACCACCAGGGGATTACCCAGCCGGTCGGCCACACCCAGGGCATCCACATCGACTACTTCGATCCCGTCTTCTCGCAGCATGGATGCGACGTCTTCAGGGTATCGGTCGATCCCCGAGGTAACCCGGGCAGGATAGATTCGCTGGCGGTTGAGGATGAGTCTCCCATCGCGGCGCAGAAAATGGGAGAACCTCAAGCCTTCAAGCTCCTCAAAGGCCAGGACGACATCGGCCTCGCCTATTCCGATAACCGGAGAATAGACCCTCCTTCCGAACCGTACATGGCTCGGAACAGTGCCGCCTCTCTGGGACTGTCCATGGGCTTCGTTCTTCTTGACGTCAAAACCGCTTGCCATGGCCACCTCTGAGAGAATGTTGCTCGCCAGGATGGCCCCCTGGCCTCCGACGCCTACAATCAATACGTTTTTTGTGCTGTTCTCCATGTCACCCCTCACTCACAGGTGATGGCATCCACCGGACAGATCTGGGCGCAAAAGGAGCAGCCCACACAGAGAAACGGATCGATGGCTGCCTTCTGTCTGCCTTTGGCGGTCTTTTCGTCTGAAACGATGATGGCCGGACAGTAGAGATTGAGGCACTGCCCGCAACCCGTGCATAGATCTGAAAGGACCCTATAGGGCTTCTCCTTCAACTTCTTCGGAAACATACGGCAGGCCTGGATTGGGATCACCACCGAGACGCCATCGAATTCGATGGCCTGCCTCAGCGCCTCAAGGGTCCTCTCAAAATCGTAAGGATCGACCTCATGAACGTCCTCGACTCCCAGGGCCTTGCAGATTTCGACGATATGAACAGGCGGATGCCGTTCCCCCTTCAGTGTCACCCCTGTGCCCGCGTGCTCTTGGCCTCCGGTCATTGCCGTTGTCCGGTTATCGGCAATGACGACGGTTATGGAGCTTTGATTGTATACAGCGTCGAGCAGGGCCGGCATTCCGGCGTGCAGAAAGGTCGAGTCCCCGATGTAGGCGAGGATGGCCTTGTTCCGATCTCCATTAATGGCACGGCTGAAGCCATGGGCAGCACCGATACCAGATCCCATGGCAAAGGCACATGAGAGCATGTTGTGCGGGGCGGCGATTCCCAAGGAATAGCACCCTATATCTCCCATGATGACAATCTCCCGGTCTTTCATTCCACGCTGGAGCCTCCGAATGGCATAGTAAACCGCCAGATGGAGACACCCCGCACACAGGGTCGGGAACCGCGCAATTGCCCCTGGCTGGGACGCTCTCGGCCTCACCCGTTTTTTCCCAAGTTTTCTCAGGACTTCTGCCAGGCCGTCACGCAGGGCCTCTTTGGAGAGGGGTCCCCCGTGCGATCTCAGGTCCTGCCCTCTCACCTGGAGGCCCATGGCCTTGATCTGGTCTTCGATAAAAGGCTCCAGCTCCTCAACCACGTATAGCTCTTTGACCTGAGCGGCAAACTCCCTGATCAGGGCCTCTGGAAGGGGGTAGGTGAATCCGAGTTTGAGGAAGGAGGCTTCTGGGAGAATCTCCTTTACGGACTGGTAGGGACTGGCACTGGAGACAATCCCCACCCTTCTGTCTCCCCATTCGATTCGATTGATCCTCGTTCGATTTGCAAAGGCCTCGAGTCTCTTCAATCGCCTATGGGCATTCTCATGCATGACCGTGGGATGAACTCCTCCCTGGGGCCGAAACTTGGGAGAGGTCTTCTCAAAGGCCGGAAGCCTCGTCTCCCTCCGCTTTCCAAGGCGCACGACCCCCATGGAATGGGAGACCCCATTGGTGGTCCTCAGAAAAACGGGCGTGTCGAATCGCTCACTGACTCGATAGGCTAAGGCGGTAAAATCCTTGGCCTCCTGGCTGTCGCTCGGCTCTAACATCGGAATATGGAAGAGCCTGGCATAGATGCGTGTGTCTTGCTCTGTGGGCGAACTCACGGCTCCCACGTCATCCGAGCTCACCAGCACCAGTCCTCCGTTGACACCCATGAAGCAGATCGGATAGAAAGGGTCAGAAGCCACGTTGAGCCCTGCATGCTTCATGACAACGATCGCACGCACGCCTCCCAGCGAAGCGCCGATGGCGACGTCCATGGCCACCTTTTCGTTCACCGACCATTCCGAGTAGATCTCGTCAAACCGACCGAGAAACTCCATGATCTCGGAACTCGGTGTTCCGGGATAGCCGACAGCAACCCTCACTCCTGCTTCGTAAGCTCCACGAGCGATGGCCTCATTTCCCAGCATGATCCGTCTCATGATTGGCCTCCATGAAGGCGACTGAAATCTCGTAACCGGCTCTCACTCTTCAAGACCTAACTCCCTTATGGCCCGATCCCTCAGGATGAACCGCCGAACCTTTCCGGACGACGTCATAGGGAAATCTCGGGTGAACAGAACGTACTTGGGTATCTTGAAATCGGCCAGGCGGCCCCGGCAAAAATCGATGATCTCTCGATCCGTGGTCACATGTCCTGCCTTTAACTGCACAAAAGCCACCCCTGCCTCTCCCAGGTCGTCATCGGGTACACCCAGGACAACGACCTGTTTGACCTTTGGGTGGGTGTACAGGACGTCCTCGACCTCCTCGGGCGATACGTTCAGTCCCCCGGGCATGAATACATCTCTCAACCTACCGGTGATGCGGATATAACCCTGCTCATCAATGACTGCCAGGTCTCCCGTGTGGAACCAGCCCTGGCTGTCGATGAGCTTCGCCGTCTCTTCAGGCATCTTGTAGTACCCTTTCATGACCAGGGGCCCCCTGGTACATAACTCTCCTTGCCGGCCGGCGGGCAGATCAGCTCCGGTCTTCACATCTACCACTTTCACCTCGTAATCAGGCCACAGGGGTCTCCCCACCGTCGCAGAGAGGATCTCCGGGGGATCTCCAGGCCGGGTCATGGAAGTGCCCACGCTGTTTTCCGTCATCCCGTATCCGTTGACCAGGGTTTTGATGCCCATTTTTGACTGGATCTCTTCAATGACCGTGACAGGGGCCGGTGCTGCGGCAATCAGCCCTGAACGCAGAGACGACAGGTCATACTTCGAGAAATTCTCATCCCGGAGCATCCTGACGTACATCGTGGGGCTGCCCGCGAAGAATGTGCACCGCTCCCTTTCGATCAGTTCCAGACACCTGCGGGCATCGAAAGTCTCAACCAGGACAGATGTGGCACCGCATATGGCAGGTGTCAGAATCCCCTGGGAATTCCCAAAATTGTGGCTGAAAGGGGCGGCAACACACAAGCGGTCGTCTTCTCTGAATCCTCCGATTCCATTGATAAAACCCAGATTAAATCTGAGATACTGCCGATGGGTCGTCATGACGCCCTTCGGATCCCCCGTTGTCCCGGACGTATAGGGGAGGTGGGCGATATCCTCAGGTTCCACCTTGGATTGAGCCATGACGACTTCGGGGTCAGTATCGGCTACGCCTGCCCCCATGAGGTCGGCGAAGTCGATAGTCCCTTCATACCGCTGCCCGCCAGATACTATGACGTTTTTCAAAAACGGGAGCCTTGGAGACCTCAGACCTCCTGGGGCGCATGCTTCCAGTTCCGGGCAGATCTCTTTCACCATGGCCAAATAGTCCGTCTTCTGGAAGCGGTCCATCATGATCAGGGTGGTCGAGTCCGAATGGCTCAGGATATACTCCAGTTCCTTGACTGAATAGCGTGTGTTAAGGGGAACAACGACCCCGCCGATCTTATCTACGGCGTATTCCGTATAAAACCACTGGGGGAGATTTGTGAAGAGGACGGAGATCTTATCCCCTTTTCTTACCCCGAGTCTCAGAAGCGAGGCAGCCAGCCTGTTGGCCCGCTGCCGCACCTCCCTGTATGTAATCCGCTCGTCTTTGTAGACAACCGCCTCGTGGTCGGGCCAGTTCTCAGAGGCCCTGTCGATCAGCTCCCCTAGAGTCCTCGCATCCTCAATCAACCCGATTCTCCCCTTTCCTCTGTTCTGCTCCTCCTGGAGGCTGAGTCCTGTCCCTGGAACTCCGGTGTTCTCTTCTCAAGAAAAGGCTTCATGGCTTCGACCCGCTTATCGTCCTCCAACCAGGTTGATCAGATCCCTACCGTTCATGAATCGCTCGAGGTTATCGCAGAAAAGATCGGCCGTCCTCATGACATACCGGTCCGTTCCCGTGGCGTTGTGAGCCGTGATGAAGAGGTTGTCCAGGCCCCAGAGCTCGTCGTCCTCTGCAAGCTCATAGGCGGTCGGGTCACCCCAGAATACGTCGATGGCCGCCCCGGCAATCCAATGTTCCCTTAAAGCCTTTGTAAAGGCTTCCTTGTCCAGTATCTCTCCCCGGGCAACATTCACGAGATAGGCCGTGGGTTTCATGAGCCCCAGTTCCCTTTCACCGATGAGCCCTCTGGTCTCCTCGGTAAGGCTGAGGGAGATGACCAGAAAGTCAGCGGCCTTCAGCACCTCGTCGAGGCCGCCGACAGGATAGATCCTGTCAGCGTACTCCCACTCCTTGACAACCTTGTCGTATCCCAGAACCCTCATCTCAAACCCGAGTTTGGCTTTTTTGGCGATCACCTTGCCGATATTGCCCAGCCCCAGAATCCCGATGGTGCGATCGTGGAGTTCCCTCATCTGTCCCAGCATGCGGTCCATTCTGCGGAGGCTCTGATTCTCCAGAGAGGCCTTGAACTTCTTGACAAAAAAGAGCAGATAGCCCATTACGACTTCGGCAATGGGTATGGAAACCGTTCCCGCAGTGGTGGTCAAGGGAACCTCCGGGGGGACCAACCCGGTTCTCAAAACATGCTCATACCCGGTCATGAGCACCTGAAACCATTTCAACGCCTTGATCCTGGCCATGGTCCGAGGATAGGGATTGAAGGAGGCAATGATGTCGACCTCTTCGACTCCCTCTGGAACCTGGCTCTGGTCTGTCTCGGTCAAGACCGGGTAAGGCAGAATCTTCAATTTGGGAAAACGATCCCTCACGATTCGGACGTACTCTTCGACCATGAATCCAGGTCCCCCGATCAAAACGGTCAACCTTTCTTCCCTCATTTCAGCGCTCCCCCTCCCGAGCGTTATCCTCTTGCCCTAAGAATCTCAAAATAGTAGGTCAATCCCTTTTCGATTTGCTCCCTGGAATAGAATCTCGGATCACCATGATCCCCCTCCAGGATGTACGCGGCAACCCCGGTTTTCTCCTGGACGATTCTCCTGATTTCAGGGATAGCCGTGGAAAACATCTTGCAGCTTCGATCATTGTGAAAGATGAAACCATTGAGGCGGTATTTCTCCTTCAGTTGAACAACGAGCTCAACCCTTCGATCCAGATGCCAGTCAAAGTAATGGACGTACTGTTCCACCCAGCTCGAAACCGGGTCCTTTGGATCCAGCCAGAAGTCCGCCCAGGGAAGGGTGTAGATCGTCGAAACCAGACAGGCCTTAAAAGAGACAAGCAGATCTGACAGCCATTTGAGCTCATGCCAGAGAGGAAGACTGTCCCAATAGAGGCGGTACTTCTCATTGTCGACTACCCCAATACCTCTGGTCACACGGTCGTCGATCTCAGCCTTCAAGGTCTGGTAGAACTCCAAGGCGACCATGGTACCCCTCTGGGCAACGATGGGAGCCATGCTGATAAACTGATCGAAAACCGAAATCGGGGATGGCACGTGCATGGCCGACTCGATGATCTCCTTCCAGAGCCGCGTGGTCTGATTCGAAATCTCTACGACTCGGCTCAGGTTCTCAGGATCCAGGGATTTTCCCGTGATCTCTTCCAGGAACCCGATGAGCTCGGCGATTTGGGATCTGACAAACACCTTGCAGTGCTGGTCGTCCGGCTTCCCTCCGGTGAAGGGAACATCGATGAGAAACAGGGGAACACCGAAATGCTCGCTCATCCTTTCGAACCATTTGGTCAGGGTGCTGCACTGCGCATTCGTTGTCAGGAAGAAGTCGGGTTTCGGCAGTCCTCCAACAGGGCTTTTCCCGGTGAAGGTGGAGCCCATATCGCACCGAGCGTAGCTGCAAAGACCAGGCTGGTATCCCAACCTCTCCAGGGGAGAGACCACTTCTGTGGTCATCTTACGGGCCTGGACAAAGACAGCATGGTTTTCCGGATAGACGGAAACGATATCCATGGCCAGGAGAAGCTCGGCAGGTGCAAAGACACTGACGTAGCCCACAGGCCTGCCCTGACGGGCCGCCTCTCTGGCCGCTTCGTAGTGGTTCGCATTGATATCCTTCAGGAGCCTGAGGGTTTGGATCTCAACACGGGAGGCTTTCATCCTTTTTCTCCCTCAACATTTCGGCAAAGGCCTCGAGCCTCGTCCTCACCTGTCCCAGGGATCCGGAGTGGAAATCCGTCTCCAAGAAAAGAACGGGGATCCCCATCTCGCCAAGTAGTCCTTTGATGAGAGGATAGTCAAATTCCATGGGATCACAATACATCAAAGGGAAATATACGACTCCCTCAATCTGACCGTCTCTCACTCTGTCGAGAAGGTATTGTCTCCAGCGGTCATCCTGATAATGGAACCCGCTCAGAGGAGCCTTTGAGAGCTGCCGGCTCACAAGACCCTCCATGGGGTCGACCGCCTCATCCACATCCTGGAGAAAACACCGGGTACCGTCATAGAAATGATCATCGACTACATCCATTCCCAGCTCGTCGAAAAGGGTGAGGACCGAGTGAGGCTCACCGAGACTACCAAGCAGAAACACCCTGACCGACTCCTCCTTCTCACAGGGCCTGCACTCCTCCTTCAGGCCCTCGAGCAGCCTGGCAAGGAGGGTGTTGTGGTCCTCCCGTGGCATCGTCATCGACGCCTTCACAACGGACAGATAGTCAGCATAGGGCAGGGGAATTCGCCCTTTTTTCCTCAGAGCGAACAACCGTCTCAGAAGCCGTCGGTTCTGGTTGTAGACCCCTATGGCGTGGCGCAGACTCTGGTCGGTAATTTCTCGGCCGAGGAAGACTTCCAGCCTCTTTTTCAGCCTCATAAACTCCGAAAAAAGGAACTGCTTGGCCGAATCCCCGCTCACCTTCTTTGGGAGCCACAGGGTATGATTAAAGAGATCCGGAAAGTTGGCCTCCCACACCTGGGAGAATGCCCTCGTAGAATCGCAAACGTAAGGAATCACCATGCCGTCGATGAAGTCCAGTTCCCTGCGCAGGGCCATCTCCAAAGGGTTTCTGAGAAGGGAGCAGATAAAGGAGGGGATATGACTCTCAGCCAGAGACGTTCCCCTGTCCACGCCCGTGACAGCCAGGGGCAAGGCGCCCGAGGCGTGGATGATTTCCTCTGGAACGTCCGGAAGGAGATGGGCGATGACCGTCCCCTGATTGGCTGACTTCCACTGCCGGGCCCTGGTGTGAGGGTCGGTTTGGGTGGCCACCAACTCGGCCAGAATCTGTTGAAAATCCATTACCCTGATTCCACGAGACGCAGCGGGCTTCGCGCTTCATAACCTCTTGTACGGATAGATGATAATCAGCACTCTCGCCTTTTCCTCCCCCAGACTTCTCCCGTTATGAGGAATATGCGCATCAAAATAGACACTGTCTCCCTCTGTGAGGGTATATCTCTCAGTGCCATAGAAGAACTCGATGGTTCCCCTCACCACGTAGAAGAACTCCTCTCCTTCGTGTTGGAGCACCTCTCCGGGCTCAAAATCCGGGACCAGGATATAGGGCTCCATGTTTTTCCCCTGCTTCTGATGGGCGAGTGGTTCGTACTGGTATCCATAGACCGTTTTCTGGTGGGGAGTTTTGGAGGAATGAACCTCGCTGAGCTCGTTCTTTCTGACAACCACGATATTCGGATTGCCCTCTTCGGTCGCATTCCCGGACAGGAGAAGGTAGGAAACATCGATGTTCAACCCCCGGGCGATTCGACCCAGAGTGGAAATGGGTGGGGCACTTTCAGAATTCTCTATGCGGGACAAATACCCCTCGGTCAATCCCGTCCTCGCGGCCAGCTCCTTCAAGGTGATTCTCTTGTTCCGCCTGATCCGCCTTATCTTTTCGACAATCCCTCTTTCCTCCAACTCGCTCTTCCCCCCGGGGTTTCCTGATAGAAACGTAGAGGTTGGCAAGGACTTTACTAGGAGTAAAAAAACTTGTCAAGAAAAAATTTACCCTGCCCCCCGGATTCTCCCTCTTTCGTTGTCCCCAAATCCAGAGCCCAGATCCTCAAGGATATCCCGCACAAATCAAGCGCTATGGGACTTTAATTTTTGTAAACAAAAGGCGTTTCCGGCTTTCGCAACAGGAATACCCGGCACTACACGATCCGCAGGCTGATAAGGCAGGTCTAGTTATCTGCGCCGGCCAGATATGGACTGACACTTCTTGTTTCAAACGAAAACGATCAGAATTGGCCATCAGTATCGAAGGGGTCAATATCGAAGGGGGCAAGTCTGCTCTTGACTCTTATTGCGGTAAGGAGCTGTAAGGAGTTGGGGACGCCTATGATTTTATGCTTTATTTCTTGTCAATTTGCATCGTCCAATGGACATATGCCAAGAAGAACGAGGATAGATCCTGCCGGTACCATCCATCACATCATCATCCGTCATCCCCAACCATGTCCATTGCCACTGTCCTTGGCCGCCACAAGGATCCCCAGACTGTCAAATCCCGAAGTCTGCTTTGCCACCGGGCCAATCGTGAACCGGGAATGAGCACCGTTGAGCTGTCACGTCGCATGAGGATTTCCTGTCAGGGGCCAGTAGGGCATCGTTGAGGGGTGAGAAAATTGCTGTTCAAACTAACTTCCGTCTGTGAAAGATCGCCAATAAGGTTTTGCATAAAATCATAGGCGTCCCCTAACCTTAGGCGTCCCCTAACCTCCGGAGGCGCGAATCCATCTTGAAGTAAACCCTTGTTAACCCATCGCCCGTATGATACACAGTGGGTATTACTTCGACAGGGTTACTCCAGAATCGTGCCATAGGGGAGAGGAGATTTCGGAGTGGCTTTCCGTGTATCACCCGCATGGTGGCCGGTCTTGGCTGTGGCCTCCCCGCTTATTGCCCTCTGGTTGATTAGCAGGAACCGGCAGTTTCAGACGGGCCGAATCCGAGCTGCAGAGCTTAACCAAAAACGCATAGGCGAGGCTAGGCCTCTTAATATGCCCGAACTCGATTCCTTAGAGATGACGGTACTCGTGGAATGGAAAGCCGAGGAGGGCTTCATCGGTGATGCCGGTGTTTCTTACCTCTTCAGAACCGAATTGGGCTCGATGCTATACGATGTCGGCTTTGGTCCAGCCCACCCGGCATTAGCACACAATGCTGCCAGACTAGGCTTCAGCCTCGACCAGATAGATGCCTTGGCAATTTCTCACCTTCACTGTGACCACATGGGTGGCATCCGTGCCCAGCGCACCCGGCAACTCACCGTGCCAGAAAATCTAAAGCCGGAAAAGCCCAAGCCCTGCTTCCTCCCTGATAGAGCAGAAGCCAAGGGATTCAAGGCTAAGTTGGTTGAAAGGCCACAGCTACTGGCTGCCGGAATCGCTTCAACCGGCCCTCTGGCCAGGAGTCTTTTCTTTCTCGGCCATACGGAGGAACAGGCGCTGCTTGCTCGCCTCAAGAACAGGGGCCTCGTGGTTTTCACCGGCTGTGGCCACCCGACTATTGAGGTCATACTGGAGATGGTGTCCCGTCTTTCTAATGAGCCTCTTTATGCCATAGGTGGCGGGCTTCACTTCCCTGTAACCACGGGTAGAGGTAACCGGGCAGGCATCCACTTGCAGAGGATTCTGGGCACGGGTAAGCCTCCCTGGCGCAAGATCACCGATACTGACTTGAGCCAAACCATTACCTCGATTAATAGGGCGAGGCCCAAGAGGGTTTATCTTTCGGGACACGATACCTGCGACCATGCCCTCGGCCGCATGAAGAGAGAACTTCAGGCAGAGACTGTGGTACTCAAGGCAGGGGCGACCTATCGTTTTTGACTCCCCAGGAGTAGGGCTATGGCTGATTATAGAGTTGAGAGATGTGAGAGATGGGGACGCCTATGATTTTATGCTTTTCTTCTTGTTCTTGTCAATTTCCATCGTCCGATGGACATATGCCAAGAAGA
>JAFDHF010000028.1 GCA_019308905.1 Deltaproteobacteria bacterium | reverse complement strand
GATTCTGATGGGCGTATCCAGGGTAATAGAGCGGTCCTTCAGCAGTTCCGTTGCCGTAATCGTAACGACCTTTCCCTCTTCTTTGACAAGCCTGATAGGAGTATCGGGAGTGATATACTTCTTCTCAAGGAGTTCCCGGGGGGTAGTTATAATGACATCCTCGCCCTCCTCGACGACCCTGATCGAAGTACGAGGGCCGACGGTTTTGTCTTCCATGAGCTGCCTTGGCGTGGTGATGAATGTCTTCTCCTCCTCGACCAGTACCTTGATGGGAGATTCCATCCCTATGGATTGGCTTTTCAGAAGCTCTTTGGGCGTGGTGACGACAACCTTTCGCTCCTTTCTCGACAGTACCGTCCCGGCATCGACAAAATGATCAGCCTTTTCTATGTCTATCGGACCTCTGGCCTCTTTCTTGAGCGACTCGATATGTCTTACTGCCTTCTCCGTTATGGTTCTTTCCGCTTCTTTCTTACGTTCCGACCTGAGCAGGAAGCTGACGGCGATAGCAAGAGCAATGAGTAGAGGGACCAGGTACTTCAGGTAGGCAGTTATTCTTTGCCTCGTACTCCCTTCCATGGTCTTTCTCCTGTATGAAGCGCCCGGCCTCGTGGCACGAGCGGGTATCGATGCTCCCCGACAAGCCGGTAAAACAAGGACTGCAATACGGCTCCAGCAGCGGTCTTGAAAGGTCCAATCTCTGCAGCTCCCCGGCCTCCAACCACCTGGATTTCCTTCCCCCTCCAGAAGGTCCCAAGGCTCTTGCCCTGGGTATCAACACAGCCGCTTCTTTCTTGATAGGCCTGGATACATCCACCTTCGAACCGAGAAAATCGAATGGGCTTGAACGGCTTCTCCGCCCCTTGCCGGCACGTTATTAACATATTGTACATGCTTAAACAGATGAAGTCAAAAAAAGAGCACTGCCGAATCAGGTTCGCTTACCTGCCTTTCCCGTCTTCGAGTCTTCAAGAGCGCAGACGCGAATCCTCGCAGGGCGCACCGGTCTTGCGGCCCCGCTCGGCTGGAGAGAGGTCCTCTGACCGCAGGCAACGGAGCCGAATCCTAGAGGACCCGGCCCTCACGTGAATCTTGCATAAACCATTTCTGCCGTGATAGCCTTTTGGTTATCCATGGAGGCGGGAAGAGAGGTGATCCCCTTCTTCGGCTCTCAGTCTGCCCTTATGTGTTTGAACCGGATGTGGGTTCCTCTGGAAGGGGGAGCGTCCAAGCAGGAGATTTCGATCGAGGCGGTCGTATCTTTTCCCTTAATCTTGACGGAAAGCACACCGCCCTGGTAGATATGGGCTATTTCTTCTCTACTGAGGGTGAGACTTGCCGACAGTTCTCCTGCCATCGGGCATTTCCTCCATGAAGAAAGGTTTTTGAACGGTATTTTATGATTTTCATCGCAGGGATTCAACCCAAAACCAAGCGCCTCGATACCAATCCCCGGATCTGCCCTTCCTGTGGGGCGCCGGCAGCTTTTCTCGCCAGGATAGATCACTATCTGACACTCTTTTTCATCCCCCTGTTCCCGGTAAAACGAGGAGAGCCGGTCCTGATCTGCGAGAGTTGCGGGGCTGTGGCCAGCCAGGCAGGCGAACCCCTGTGGAAGGGCGGTGAGAACCGCTGCCCGCGATGTGGAGAATCCATACAAGAGGGCTTTCTCTTTTGTCCTTACTGCGGGGCAAGGCTCAGATAAGATCTGGGGGGAGCTTGTGGCTGGTGGTCCGGGAAGGTGGAGGAGACGTTGCTTTCTTTTCCGGGCCCTGCTGTTGCCAGTGGGTTTTAATGCGGATATAATCTTTCTGTTTCTTTAGATTTCTTGGCGGGAGGTCTACCCGGCAAGATCCGGTGGAGACACGGGTTTTTCCCCTTGGAAGGGTGGTCCAGGTTCCGGCACTTTGATGTAGGATTGGGAGACGTTATGAAAATTCAGGCAGGGCTCTTTCGAGCAGGTATCGTCTTGGTATTCGTTCTTATCGCCCTTGGCTGGTTGGGGTCGAGTCTCTATCCCGACTGGCTCTGGTTTCAACATCTCGGCTTTTCCTCTGTCTTCCTGACGACAGTGAGTTCCAAGCTTCTGGTCGGCCTGGGTGCTGGATTGGTTTTTCTTCTTATCGTGTGGGTCAACTACTCTGTTGCGCGTCGGTATGTGAAAAGGGCCGGCCCCTCGGCCGGTGGCAGGGGCGGGATCTCCGTGGAGGGTCTTCCGATCAGCGAAAGGACCGTCAGTTGGGCTATCAGCGCCTTTTTGATAATCGTCGCCCTGATGGTAGGGAGTGCGGCTTCGGCGAAATGGAGCATGATCCTGCTGTACTTCCACCCCAAAGCCTTTGGGATCTCTGACCCGATTTTCGGCCGGGACGTGGCCTTCTATGTTTTTTCTCTGCCCTTCTACCTGTTCGTCAAGGCATGGCTCATGGGTTTTGTCGTCTTCGCGGCCATGGTTGTGCTTCTGGTATACAGCCGCGGAAACCTCTTCCGCATGGAGCTTGGTGCCCCACAGGCTGACAGAGAGATCCAGAGCCCTCCCAAGCTGAAGGTCGATCCGATCGTTAGAAACCATCTCTCTGCCCTGGGCATAGTCATCATAGGACTTCTAGTATGGGGTTACTGGCTGAAGGTTTTCCAGCTCCTCTACTCCACCAAGGGGCCCGCCTTCGGGGCAAGCTACACGGATATTCACGTCCAGATGGTCTCATACAGAATTCTCATGGTCGTCCTTGTGGCCCTGGTCATCCTTTTGGCAATCAATATGTTTCGGCCTCGCCGGGGTGCTATCCTCTTGGGTCTTGCATCCACCCTGGGAGCGATGGTACTGGCGAGTGCCGTAGTTCCCTCGCTCGTGCAGAAGATCGTCGTGAAGCCCAATGAACTCGATAAGGAAAGACGGTACATCGCTTACAACATTGAATACACCCGGAGGGCTTACAACCTCGACAAGATTTCCGAGAAGAATTTCGTGGCAAACCAGGATCTTACAGCAGAAGATCTGGCAAGGAATACAATGACCCTGGAAAACATCCGGATATGGGACGATCGGCCCCTGAAGGAGACATACGGGCAGATTCAGTCGATTCGGTCGTATTACGGGTTTTCGGGTATCGACGTCGACCGGTACCTTTTGGACGGTCGTTACAGGCAGGTGACTTTGTCGGCCAGAGAGATTTCGGTGGATCAACTGCCATCCCAGGCCAGAACCTGGGTAAACCGGCATCTGGTGTACACCCACGGCTACGGACTGGCCTTGAATCCGGTGAACAAGGTGACCCAGGAGGGGCTTCCTGATCTATGGGTCAAAGACCTACCCCCGGTGACCAGGGGTATTGAAATCAGACGCCCGGAGATCTATTACGGCGAGAAAACGGACAACTACGTCATAGTACGAACAAAGGAGAAGGAGTTCGACTATCCAAAGGGCGACCTCAACGTCTATGCCACCTACCGTGGAGACGGAGGGGTTCAGCTCAACTCCTTCGTGAGAAGGCTGGTTTTCGCAATCTCTTTTCGAAGCACCGATATCCTCTTCACCGGTTATCTCACTCCTGAAAGCCGGATCATGTTCTACAGGACCATCAGCAGGCGTGTGAAGAAGATCGCTCCCTTTCTCAGTTTCGACCGTGATCCCTATCTGGTCATAGCGGAGGGGCATATCTTCTGGATTCTCGACGGCTACACAACGAGTCCCATGTACCCTTATTCCTCCAGGATGTCGGAGAAACTCGGCCTGGAGATCAACTACATACGCAATTCCGTCAAGACGGTGGTCAATGCGTATACGGGAAAGGTGACCTTCTACGTGATCGATGGGACAGACCCTATTATCCAGAGCTTCATGGAGATCTTTCCCAGCCTATTCCGACCCATCGACCGCATGCCAGAGTCCCTGCGATCGCACCTCCGCTATCCCAGGGATCTTTTCGATATTCAGGCCTCCATGTATCGATCCTATCACATGCAGGATGTGCAGGTCTTCTACAATCAGGAAGACCTCTGGCAGGTTCCCATGGAGATGTATGCCGACAGCCAGCAGCAGATGAAACCCTATTATATCATCATCAAGCTGCCGGACGAGAAAAAGGAGGAGTTCCTCCTGATGCTTCCCTTTACGCCTTCGGAGAAGGACAACATGATTGCCTGGCTCGCAGCGCGGAGCGATATGCCTCATTACGGGGATCTGCTGGTCTACAAGCTCCCGAAAGAGAAACTCATCTTCGGACCCATGCAGGTGGAGGCCAGAGTCGATCAGCAGACCCATATCTCGAGGGAACTGACTCTCTGGGGTCAGAAAGGATCGAGGGTTATCAGAGGAAACCTTCTGGCCATACCTATTGAAAAGTCCTTCCTTTACGTGGAGCCCGTCTACCTTCAGGCAAGCCAGGAATCCCAGCCGGGGGTTGCAGGTACGAGGAAGACGGTGGGAATGACGGCGGCCAGGTCGGTAACCCCTCCAAGAAGCATGGGAATTCCCGAACTGAAAAGGGTGATCGTTGCCTATGGAAACGAGGTGGTCATGAGGGAGGATCTGGCCAGTGCTCTGGCTGCAATCTTCAAGAAGGCAGAGCTACCAGAGGTGGGGAGGCAGACGACGAGGGAAGAAGAAGGATCGATTCGAGAGCTGGTCGTCTCCGCTCTGGACCAGTACAGGAGGGCGCAGAGACTCCTTAGGACCGGAGACTGGGCTGGATATGGGGAGGCGCTGGACAGGCTGAAAAGATTACTCGAGAAACTCGAGAGCAAGACAGGCGTGACCGTGCCCTCCGAAAAATAGAGCGTTATGGAGAGGGTGAAAGGCGTCAAGGGATAGTGCGCTGATTCGGGAAGCGGGCCGCAGAGGCAACAGGATCTTTCAGATATCCTATCTTTCTCCGCTCGGGCCGATGAGAATACGGGGGGGTTTCTCTGCCATCCACGAGGTTGGCTTCTGCGAAACAAAGGGGGACGATGAAGGGGGGCGGGTGCCATCTGTACTCCTTGCCTGCCGGGATCAGCTGGACGAGTATTTCAAGGGAGTTAGACAGTCCTTCTGCCTCAACCTTGAGCCTCTGGGTACGGATTTTCTTAAACTGGTGTGGTCAGAGCTCCTTCAGATACCATACGGCCAAACCAGATCATACGGGGAGATTGCCGCGCGGATCGGAAACGGCAAAGCCTTCCGGGCAGTCGGCCTGGCAAATGGGAGAAATCCAATTGAAGTCATCATCCCGTGTCACAGAGTGGTTGGGAAAAGAGGTGAGCTCGTCGGATATGGGGGTGGACTCTGGCGAAAACAATGGCTCCTCGATCACGAAAGGCGCGCAAGTCGACTGGCATGTTTTCAGGAGTGAGCCTCGGGGCTTCCCGCGGTTCCAAGCTCTCCCGGCTCACCGCGTCAGATCGAGGCCCTTGACGAAGTCCGACGGGCTTCGGGAAGCAGTTTTTGCCACGTCCAGGGTGATGAGCCCTTCTCTTAGAAGGCTGACCAGATCATATTCAAAGGTCTGCATCTGATACTCATCCATGCCGTTTTCAATGTGCCTCAACAGATCCTGGGGGGTGCTGTCTGGATCCCGGATGCACTCCTGGATCGAGTAGTTATTGACCAGGATTTCGGTGGCCAGAACACGACCGGAATGGTCCTGCCGGGGTAGAAGATTCTGTGAGACGATGGCCTTGAGGTTCTCCGCGAATCTTGAACGGATCATGTGTTGCTCTTCGGAGGGGAATAGGCCTATGACCCGGCTGATAGTCCGCGTCACGTCCGGAGTATGAACCGTGCTGAGAACGAAATGGCCGGTTTCTGCCGCCTGGATGGCGACGTCCATGGTTTGAGAGTTCCTGATCTCGCCGATGAAGATTATGTCTGGATCCTGGCGCATGGCGGCCCAAAGCCCGCTGTGATAGTCCTCAACGTCCCTGCCGACTTCCCGCTGTGAGATGCTGCTCTTGTCACTTTCGATGACGAACTCTATGGGGTCTTCAATGGTGAGAATGTGTTTGCACCAGTTCTTGTTGATAAAATCGAGAATAGAGGCGATGGTGGTGGATTTGCCCATACCGGTGGCCCCGGTTACGAGAAGCAGCCCCCGTTCGAACCCGGCGATCCTCTTGATGACAAGTGGAAGGCGTAACTGCGTGAAGCTTGGTACCTCTTTTGGAATTACACGAAGCACAATGGCAGGAGTATTCTTCTGTTTGAAAAAACTCACCCTGAACCTTCCCAGATTCTGAGGCGCAACAGAACAGTCAAACTGCTTCCAGTTGTTTTGGCGGTGGATTTCATCGAAATCAGACCGGAGAGTCTTGGCGATCGTGTGGAGGTCTCCAAGGGATAAGGGGGTCGACCCCAACCTCTTCAGCTCCCCGAAGATCCGATAGAACGGGGGTTCGCCCACCTTGAAATGGATGTCTGAGACAGGATATTTGTAAGCCCCGGCCAGGACCTTTTCGATTAATTCACGCCCGGCATCTGAGGTCTGCTTTCCCTGTGACATGTGGTACCCTCCCTGGTAACCTGAGATGATGGATGAGCCCTCTATCCGAATGAGTTTATCGGCAAATTGTATTATTTTCTTAAGCACTTTCGGAGGTCCGCAGGTGTCCTTTTCTTGCCCGCGGCCTTGCTTTTGCATTACACTTAGTCCAACCCCCTTACCCGACGAGGAATATGCCGTGGAAGATCTTATCAAGGCGCCGGCCCTGGTCCCCGGAGACGCGGTGGCGATTGCAGCCCCCGCAGGCTGCCTCAGGGAAGAGGGGAGGGGTTTTCTTGAGAGGGCCGTTTCGAGTCTCCGAGCAATGGGTTTTAGAGTAAAGGCCTCTCCACCCCCCTTTCGACGAAACCGCTATCTGGCCGGGGAAGACGTTGAGAGAGCCGACGAGCTGATGGCGTACTTTTCTGACCCGGACATCCGCGCGGTGTTTTGTGCCCGTGGCGGATACGGGTCGCAACGGGTCATCCCTTTGCTCGATCCCGGCGTGATTCGGAGCAACCCCAAGATACTGGTGGGATCCAGTGACATCACGGCTCTGTTGGTCTATCTTCTGGAAGAGTGCGGCCTGATCCCCTTCCATGGACCCAACGTGGCAACCCGCCAGTTCTTCGATGGGGATGCAAAGAGAACCCGGGCAAGCCTGAAGGAGACACTCCGCCTGGGACTTCCGAGTGAAACTCCGGTCTGCAGGGTGTTGAAGCCTGGCACCGGACAGGGGAGAATCAAGGGTGGCTGCCTCTCCATTTTGGTGAGCACCATCGGGACGGCTTATGAACCCGACCTCAGGGGCAGTATTCTCTTTGTGGAGGACGTGAACGAACCGCCCTATCGAATCGATAGGATGTTGACACATATGAGACAGGCGGGAAAACTCGATCAGATCGAGGGCTTGGTTCTCGGCGAGATGGTGGGTTGCAACGATAAAGAGGGGACAAACCTGGAATCCGTAGTCCTCGAGTTGTTCCGCCATCAGGACATCCCCATATTGTCTGGGTTCCCGTCAGGCCATGGTGCGATGAACCTCACGATTCCACTTGGAGTCCGCGTCTTCCTGGACGGAGGCCGAGGCCGTCTCATTTTCAAGGAGAGTGGGTTATCTATCCGATGAAGTCACAAAATCACATTCATTTCATAGGAATCTGCGGAACCGGCATGGCTGCGGGCGCCGTGCTGATGAAGGCGAAAGGATATCGGGTGACAGGCTCGGATACGGGGGTCTACCCACCCATGAGCACCTATCTAGAGGGAGAGGGCATAGGCTTTGCCATCGGCTTTGATCCGTCGAACCTGGTGCCCAGGCCTGATCTCGTGGTCATAGGTAATTCCCTGTCAAGAGGAAACCCGGAGATCGAAGCGGTCCTCGATCTGAAGATCCCGTATGTTTCGCTGCCGGAACTGCTGAGAAAGGAGCTCATCCGGGCAAAGCGGTCCCTCGTGGTGACAGGAACTCACGGCAAGACCACATCGTCCTCTCTCCTGGCCTGGGTCCTCGAATCGAGCGGGAGAAGCCCATCCTTTTTCGTCGGCGGCATACCACTCAACTTCGCCAGGCCGATAAGACGGACAGAGGGGAGTGAAGTGGTTCTCGAAGGTGACGAGTATGACACATGCTTTTTCGACAAGAGGCCCAAGTTTCTCCATTATCGGCCTGATGTGATGATCATAACCAACATCGAATTCGACCATGCAGACATCTACAGGAACATCCACGAAATCGAGACGGTCTTTGCAAGTGCGCAGCAGCTGATTCCCCGGAAAGGACTGGTGGTTGCCAACGGTGACGAGAGCGCGGTCAGGAGGGCTCTGAAACGAACCTTCTGTCCTGTTGAATGGTTCGGTCTGGGAGAGAATGTGACATGGCGGATTGCCGAGTTCAGACCAGAAGGGGAGGGGATTGCCTTCTCCTTACTCCACAAGGGGCGTTTGAACAGTCGACTGTATCTCCCCGTGATGGGCGAACACAATGCCCTCAACGCAGCGGCCGTCTATATCGTATGCCACAGGCTGGGCCTCACGAGTCAAGAAATACAGAGGGGATTCGGGACATTCAAGGGGGTTCGGCGCCGAATGGAGAAGAGGGGAACCTTCCGGGGTGTGACCGTCTTCGACGACTTTGCGCATCATCCCACAGCCATTGCCAGAACCATATCGGCTCTTAAGGCCCACTATCCGGGACGTCCCCTGTGGGCCGTATTCGAGCCGCGGACCAACACGACCCGCCGCAATCTTTTCCAGAGGGAGTTGGCAGAGGCGTTCCGGGGGGCACGCGGGGTTCTCATTGGGGAAGTATACAGGAAAGACCGTATCGACCCGGTTCATCGACTCGACCCGGCAAGACTCGCCAGGGATATCGAGGTGAATCTCACTCAAAGAGCGTGGTATATGCCCGAGGTCGACGAAATCGTGGCTTTTCTCTCTGACAGTGTCCGGCAAGGGGAACTCGTTGTAGTCATGAGCAACGGCGGATTCGGAGGTCTTACGGACAAACTTGTCAGCACCCTCAAACAACAGGACCATAGGGGAGATATCCACTGAGGAAGGCTGATGAGAGAGGCCTGCTTACGGAGAGGAAGAAATAAGTTCTCTTATCTTCTTTTTCAATTCGGTGAGATCCGAGGATTTGACCACGTACGCATCGGCTGCTCCGGTCAGGAAATCTTCACGGAACCTGGAGTAACTGGTATTCAGGATCACCGGGATCTTCTTGTGCTTGCGGAGTATCCTGGTCATCGCCTCCATGCCGTCCATTTCCGGCATCACGATGTCGAGTACCACCAAGTCCGGAATCCTGTGTTCAACCCTTTCAAGGGCTTCCTTACCGTCCCTGGCCACCATGATCTCGTAACCTTCGTCACCGAGCACCTCCTGGCAGAGAAGTCGCTGATCCTCATCGTCGTCTACAACGAGGATGGTTTTCTTAGCCATCACCGTCCGCCCCTCACAGGGTTAAGCCGGTGGATCACAAGAACCCACTTTGGTTTCGGCCCCTGTTCTGTTGGCTTCAACTTAACATCCGACCTCTGCCGTGTCAAGCTCGCCCTTGATCGAGCTCCCTATCGGTGGAAAGAGAGATTTCTGATTGCAGCCTGAGGGAAGGGGGCGAGGTCGCAACCATGGAACCCTGATCGGGTTTTACTCAAGGAGGTGTCGCCACCCGATGGAAGGTTAAAAAAGTTTAATCTCCCTTTAATGGATTTTTAATTCTCTTCGGGTATATACTAATCAGTAAAGAAACATTTATCTCCTTACGTCGGCAGAGCGGGGGCTCTGCCTTTTTTTTTCACCCTATCAGAATGATAGTTGTTCCTTGAAAACCAACAGGTCTTGTGGCAGTATAGGAAGTATGGGTGCCGATAAGACGGGATTCTCTCTGCTGCTCGTCGATGATGAGGCAATGGTGCTCTCTCTGCTTAGGGATATCTTCGTAGATGAGGGCTACCATATCCACACGGCTCGTAATGGGGAGGAGGCTCTGGCGATCCAGAGGAGGACCCGCATACACGCGGCGCTGATCGATTTCAAAATGCCCGGCATGGACGGCCTGACGCTTCTGCAAGAGATGAAAGAGCATGACTCGGACCTCATGGTCATAATGCTGACCGGACATGGGGGGGTCAGGGAAGCTGTGAAGGCGATAAAGCTTGGAGCTCTTGATTTCCTGGAAAAACCCTTCTCTCCTGAGGGACTACGTGCTCGAATAGGCCAACTCCGCCACATCTGGGAACTCAGCGAAGAAAACCGCAGGCTCAGAGCCAGAGCGATATTTCGGTTTGGCTTTGACAGTTTGGTGGGTAACTCCAAGGCGCTTCTGAAGGTGAAGGAGACTATCGGCCGGGTTGGCCCCATGGATACGACGGTTTTGATTCAGGGGGAGACGGGAACCGGGAAGGAGCTGGTGGCCCGTGCAATCCACTTTCACAGTTCTCGGTCCAAGAAGAATTTCGTAGCCGTCGACTGTGCTGCCATAAGCCAAACCGTTATGGAAAGCGAGCTTTTCGGACATGTCAAGGGTGCTTTTACAGGAGCCCACGTCTCCAATCCCGGTCTGTTTCGATCCGCCCACAAGGGGACCCTCTTTCTCGACGAGGTGAGCGAGTTGTCCCCGGCGGTTCAGGCCAAGCTCTTGAGGACTATTCAGGAGAGGGAAGTACGCCCTGTTGGAGGGACCAGAAGCTATAGCGTGGACACCCGGATCGTGGCAAGTACCAACCGAAATCTTGCCGAGGAAGTCGGCAGGGGTACGTTTCGAGATGACCTCTATTATAGGCTCAACGTGGTGACGATCGACCTGCCGCCCCTAAGAGAAAGAAAAGAGGATATTCCCCTCCTGGTGAGATATTTCCTGGAGCGCTTTGCCACAGAGTACTCACCCGTAAAGGGAATATCGGAAGAGGCCCTTTCCTGCCTGGAGAAGTCCGACTGGCCCGGGAATATCCGGGAACTGGAAAACGTGATCCGTCGGGCGGTCTCTCTGGGACGGGGAGAGGTGATCCTCCCCGGGGACCTTCCCCCCGTTTTCTCTTCCCACTCGGAGCATTCCTCGAGCTGTGTGGTTCCGCCTTCAGACGACACGCTGGCTGCCTATGAGAAAGCGGCAATTCAGAACGCGCTCATCAAAAGCGGGAGCCACCGAAAAAGGGCTGCCGAGATTCTGGGAATCGGAGAAGCCACGCTTTACAGGAAGCTCAAAGCATACGGCATCTACGGCTAGATTCTCCCCACGGGCCTGGGATGGGAGGGCCGATTCCATGCCCGGCGGTTCGGTGTGGAGAATCGTTTCACGGTCTGCCCCAAAGACGCCTCTCAAGGCCAGTCTATCACAATGATATAGTATCTCTCCATTTTCCTACCATTTTGCTAGTAAGCCTCCCAGGGATCGACGTGAAATAGGTCTTTCACATCAATGGCATATGGAATGGGACGCCTTCGGTACGCTTTTTGCTTAATAATTGGTCTTGCTTGAGCAATTTTTTGGTTTTGCTCGAAATCGTCTACTCGTCTTATCAATGTTTTAGAGAACGCGCTGTTTGTTGTTTGGCCAACCACGTGTGCAAGCATTAAGTTGTTAAGTGTTTTTTTTCTTGACTAGGCACTTTTGTTTATTGTAAAAAGATTTTTGGTTTGTATGGCGGAGGGTTGGACGAGGAAAGGAGTGAACTCTATCACATAGCTTTGCATCGTGTTCGGCTTTTCCGGGAGGTATGGGGGATGAGGGGGATAAGGAGACACAATCTCAGCCGGTTCTTGCAATCCCGTGTGTTCATGGCCCTTGTCAAGGTTTTACCGTGGATGGTTTCTTTCTATTTCCTATGGCTTGTGACGATGCTGTATTTTCTGTTGAATCGGGAAGATAGAAGAATCGTAAGGAAAAACATCCATGAGGTTTTTGGGAAGAGCCGCAGCAGCCGAGAACTCGACGGCCTTTTTTGGGCTACACTGAAAGGGATTTTTCGTCATTATTTTGAGAAGCTCTTCCTCGCCTGTACCACCGATCGCCAGTGGCAAGATTACTTCAAAAAGAAAATCCGTATCTCCGGTAGGAGGCATCTGGATCGGTTCTTTTTGAAAAGGAAAGGGGTCATCCTAGTAACAGCCCATTTCGGTGCTGTAGAGTTTCTCCCGGGCTTCTTGACCCTTCTCGGATATCCAGTTGCTATTATCGCAAAGTTCAAGACCCGGAGACTCAGGGAAAAGTGTAGGGAGCAGGCTGCAAAGGTGGGGGCGAGGATTATCGATGCCAGTGAACCAAACAGTTTCTTTTCGGCCCTCTGTGCGCTCAAGGAGGGGAGAGTCCTAATTACCGAGTGTGACGAGGTGGAATGTTGGAAACCCTATCCCGGCAGATCGATTCCTCTTTTTGGGACATCCTTCCAAGTGGACCGGATCCTGACGATCTTGCAAAGGAGGTCGGGAGCGCCTGTTGTTTTCGGATACGTACGGAGGGAAGAGAAGGGGCGCTACGTTGCAGAGATCGAAAATCTCCGGCAGCCAGGTGGGGCCATGCCGGACGGATTGGCAGAAGCTGTACTGAAAAAATTCGAGAGGCTTGTTTACACCCATCCCGACCAATGGTACATTTGGAAGAATTTCCAACGAATGAAAGTATCGGGTCGAGAGGGAGTGACAGGTGAAGATCGAGAGGGCGACCGTCTATCTGTTAAGGCTTCCCCTGGTTCAATCATACAACCACTACGCGGCTTCCCGCAGCTACACGGACAATATTGTTGTCAGACTCCAGTCTGAGGGTTTGACCGGATACGGTGAGGGCGTCCCAAGGAGCTACGTGACGGGCGAGGGGGCGCAGTCTGCCTTCGAGGTAATGGAACGAAGCCTGGCCGATGTGCTCTCCCCGCGGACGTTTTCCGATATTAGAGACGTGAAGAGGTGCCTTTCCGACTGGGCCGCCGGTTCCCTGTGGAAGAGAAATCCCGCGGCTTTCTGCGCTCTGGAACTTGCACTGCTTGATCTATCGAGCAGGTGTTGGGACTGTTCATTGGAGGGTATCTTCGGGTTTGAGTGGAACCAACCCCCTCCTTACAGCGCGGTCATCCCCCTGCTTCCTCCTGACAGACTCGATCCTTTTCTCTCCCTTGTGCGAGAGCACGAGATGAGGACGATCAAGCTCAAGGTGGGGAATCCCGTTGATTTTGCGGTCTTTGAGAGGATTTTTGCCGTGCTTGGCACCGATCTTGACCTTCGTGTCGATGCGAACGGGGCCTGGACACAGGACGAGGCCTTAAGAAATATCGACAAATTAAGAAGGTACAAGATACGAGCGATCGAACAGCCTGTGGCAAAAGAGGACTTTGAGGGCCTCAAGAAGGTAACGGCTGCATCTGGAGCCCTGATTATCGCAGATGAATCGGTCTGTTCCATCGAGGATGCTCGGAAACTCTGCGAAATGAAGGCGTGCCATGCTTTCAACGTGAGGATCTCCAAGTGCGGCGGGCTTCTCGCCTCCCAGGCAGTCGCGGATATCGGCAGGCAGGGAGGATTGAGAGTCCAACTCGGCTGTCAGGTCGGTGAGACGGGGATACTTTCGGCTGCCGGCCGCCACCTTGCTGGCTGGCTTCCCGATCTCCTCTATCTCGAAGGCTCCTTCGGTACCTGGGCCCTCCAGGAAGACGTCGTCGAGGAGGACATCAGGTTCGGGAAGAACGGGGAGGCCCCTCCTCTGACAGGGAAGGGGTTGGGCGTCCATGTCAGGGAAGAGACCCTGGAGCGGTACGCTACGGACGTGGCAACATTGATAATCTAGCAGCTCTTGCCACCGGATCTCTCTGCGATCTTCTTTCACACATCCCTCAGGCAGGAAACAGATGGATTTGATCGCGATCACTTTCCCGGTCGCGTGGCTGAGGGGCGAGGTCTCAATCCAGTCCTCTCGTAAAAGAGGTAATCATCCAGAATCCTTCTATGATCAAAGGCCAGAGTATCCGGGATCTGGGATTTCTTGAAGATCCGAACCTGAGCGGCATCGTCCCCGGCTACGGGTTCACCCGCCGACGTGGCGATAAAGACCGTTGTGATCGAGTGGTGGCGCGGATCGCGACGGGGATCAGAATATGTGTGGAACTGCTCAGTGAGTTCAACTTCCAGCCCTGTCTCTTCAACGGCTTCACGGAGGGCCGCCTGTTCGAGACTTTCTCCATACTCACAGAACCCACCTGGAAGAGCCCACATCTTGGGTTCTCTCTTTCTCATTATGAGTACCAATCCTTCCTCCTTGTTACTGACTTTACACCGAATGATTATATCCACTGTGGTCAGAGGGGAGGAATACTCCCGGATAGGGGCTCCGCATTTAGGACAGCGCACCACCCTTGATACGGCCATTTCTGACTCCTTGCATTGTTTGTCCACCCATCTCCCTTCTCCCAGTCGAACGGATTTCCCCCTCATCAACTCCCAGGAGGGAAGAGGATTCGTGAGACCTCGCTGATCCGTTCGAGACCTTTCACTTCCCGAGGTGACTCGGGGAGATGGACTATCTTGATGCGCTTGCCGTAGCTCTCCTCAAGGACCCGGAGATAGTCCTGCTGCATTTTCTGTTTGATTCTGTGAAAGTCGCAATCGGCCTGTTCAATTACGTGGTTGACTATTAGATATCTCACGGTCAGCTCATATTCATCAAAATCCTTGATGATCCGTTCGGTCTGCTTGACTCCGAGGGCCTCTGGTATGGTCACCAGGACAAAGGCGGTCTTGCCCTGATCCCGGATGAACCGAACGATCTTTTCCGCCAGGTCTCCCCAACTGCTGATGATCTCCATGAGGGATCGTTTCCCCTTACGAAGGCGGATGCCGTCCTTGAATTTCTCGAGGTAGGTATAAATATTAAGGTAGAATTTTGTGGCAGCTTCCAAATGCTTCAGGAAAATCTGGGGCAGGTGGAGGAGCCTAAGGGTATGTCCGGCAGGGGCGGTGTCCCAGACGACAAGATCGTACTGCCCCCCCTCGACCAGGTCGAGGATGTAGTTGAGCATATACTCCTCCTCGATTCCCGGTGCCGTACCGATATAGTCCACGAAGTCATAATCTAGGTTTGCAAAGGAAGATATTACTTCGTAGATCTCCGGACCAAATCTCTTCCGCCACATATCCAGAACAATCTCGGAGCTGATTTCGATTCCATACAGGCCGTCGACCCCCGTAACGGCGGTTTCTCTGTCACCGATGGAGCACTCGAAGATGTCAGATAGGGAAGGGGTGGGGTCGCTTGAGATGACAAGGGTTTTCCTTCCGATTTCCGAAAAATGGAGGGCCACAGCAGCAGCGCACGTCGTCTTGCCCACCCCTCCTTTCCCGCCTATCAGAATGAGCTTACCGTGTTCACTATCGAGTTTTGAAAGGGAGGAAACCATGGAATTCCTCTTTGTGAAAGATTTAAGGAACAAAATATAGCATATGAGGCCGAGGGGCAAGACCGGACTTCTGTGAATCGATCTTGGAACCCGTCGAGTAGATTGCGAGGAGCGAGAAAGGTTTTGGGAAGCGATCGAACTCCTACGCGTAGCTGTGCAAGCCCGAAATTAGATAGTTGACGCCGAAATAGGTGAAAATGACCGCTCCAAAACCTATGATCGAAAGAAAGGCGGCTTTCCTCCCGGACCATCCACGGGCCAGCCGGGCGTGAAGAAAGGCGGCATAGACAAACCAGGTTATCAAGGACCAGGTCTCCTTGGGATCCCAGCTCCAGTAAGAACCCCATGCGTAGTTGGCCCATGCGGCTCCGGTGACGATTCCGAGAGTGAGCATGGGAAATCCGATGAGGATCGATCGATAGCTTATCTCATCCAGGACCCTGGCCGCAGGCAGAAAACGTGATGGAGAAGGGTCACGTCTCTCCCTACTCTCCCTGATCAGATAGAGAAGACTGAACCAGAACGAGACGGCAAAGGCTGCATATCCCACAAAGCAGGTGATCACGTGGATGGCAAGCCACGGACTCTTCAGGGCAGGGACTAGGGGGTTGATCTCGGAGTTCACACCAGGAATGATAGCTGTGAGGGCCATGAAGAGAAAGGCAAAAGGCGTCACGAAGACACCGATCGTTTTCTGCTTGTAAAGGAGTTCCAAAACGAGGTAGAGAAGAACGATCGTCCAGGAGAAAAAGATCAAGGACTCGTACATGTTTGACAGGGGAACATATCCGTACCCTGTCTTGTGCGTCTCGATCCACCGGTAGACCAGGCCAACCGTGTGGAGTGCAAGCGCCCCAGCAAGCAAAGCGGTTGCGATCCGTCCGATCGCTTGGTTTCGGCTGACAGCGTAGATGAGATAGATCACCGTCACGGCAAGGTATGCATACATTACTACGCCGAAAATCCACGCACTTGTCGTCTCCATGATGGTTTGCCTTCCTCACGGGAGAATGATAAGGACTCTGAGAAAGCTAACAGATTTGATGAGTCTCTGTCAATGGATCGACCCGATCGGATTTCCTGACTTTTCGATCAAGAATTCTGGGCGATTCGCAGCTCTACATGAGAAGACGGTTTATGGGGGTGAAGGTTCGCTGATGAGCGACTCTCGCTCTGGTTCGGCGATTTTGGGTCTTTCCCTTTCGATCCTGAACTGAACCCTTGCCGTGGCCACGAATAGATCATCGTCGAGGCTTTCGCGGAGGAAGCAGGCGAGAGAGTCACGCTCCCTCCGGGCCAGGCGGTTTGAGCAGGCTCTAAAGGCGGTCTCCATGATCCTCTTGTCCAGAGAATAGGACCACAAAACAGGGGTCTTCCTCTCAAAGGCGATTCGCTTCAGCTCTTGCGGCCTGATACGGGAGACCGTTCTTCCCAGGCTTTCCACAAAGATTTTGATCTTCTGGGAAGAAACAAGAGAGGGGGAGAGTGCTCGTTCAAGCTCTCCCTGGATCGCCTTTTTGTCAACGGTCAGCCTGCCGGGTATGAGACGAAGCCTGCCGGCAATGAGTTCGTATCGATAAGGATCGAGAATGCTTTTTCTGGACTTCTTCACAACGAAGTGTTCTCTTCCATTGGTGGCTTCAAAGTAGCTGGTTTTCACGGGTTCCCAGTAGTCCTGATAACTCATGAAAGACCCTTCCAGCACCTGGAGCACTTCGTGTGGGTGGTTCAAATGTCTCTGGAGGAACAGGGCGCGATCGTCGTGCTCAACAGCCACCCATTTCCCGTGTTCTTTGTGGTACTCCGGAGATCGGTCCACTGAAGAAAAGAGAGCAACAGCATTGCACTGAATGCAGCGTACCAACTGCTTCTCTATCATAGGGCTTCCCCGTGAAGTCTCTCGTGAAAGCCCTCGGGCTGACACAGGTCTTTCTGTTCTCGCAAGACTTCCATGAAGATCCCAACCAGATCGGGGTCGAAGCAAGTCCGGGCACCTCTCTCGATCTCCGCCCGAGCCTCGGCGGGGTCCATGGAATCCCGGTAGAGTTTCTTCGACATGAGAGCGTCATAGGTGTTCCCGATGGAAAGGATTCGAGCACCGAGGGGAATCTCCCCGTCTGCCAGCCCACCGGGATAGCCCGTCCCGTCGAAGCGTTCGTGGTGATGGCGGATGACCGAAATCGTACTCTCCGGCAGTTGGAGAGGCTGAACGAGCTGGACCGATTTGAGGGGATGCCTCTTGAGAATGGCCCAGTCGGTACTGGAGAGCTTTCCTTCGTTGTTCATGAATCGACTGCTGATGCAAACCTTTCCGATGTCATGGAGGTACGATGCCACCTGTAGAGACGTTCTCACCTCCTCGGCGAGTCCAAGCTTTCGGGCCACAGAGTCCGTATATCGGCCGACTCTTGCCGAATGGCCGGCAGAGTAAGGATCTCTCTTCTCGATCCCCTCTGATACCATACGAATCAATTCGAGACTCGAGATCTCTTTTGCCTTCGGCCCGAGTTGCTCGCCGTTACGCAGGAGTCTTCTCGTCATTTCCAAGATCTTGGCCAGGCGTGGCTCTGAGTATCCTTCCACCGAAACCGAGGCGATTTCGCTGAAGATGGTTTTGATAGTGATCTCGGTATCCCTCATTTCCAGACATCGCTTCACCACGGAGAGAATTTCCTGGATATTGAAAGGCTTGGAAATATAGTCAAAAACATCGAGGCGAATGGCTTCCACCACGGACTTGAAAGTACCATAGCCGGTAACAATGATAACCAGCACGTCCGGATTGGATTTTCGGACCTGCTCCAGCACTTCCAACCCGGAGAGGCCCGGCATCTTCAGGTCGAGGGTGATGAGATCCACGGTGTTCCTTCCAAGGAAATCGAGAGCGGCTCTCCCATCGGAGGCTGTGTGGACGTCATAGAAGGGCTTCAGGATAATCCTGAGCGATTCCCTCGGCCCGAGCTCGTCATCGACAATCAGTATTCTTGCATGCTCCACCATCATTCAACCTCGAAGCAGAAGGACAATACCGTTATGCAAGCAATCTACTTGCCAAAAAAACTCTGGTCGAAGCACTAGGTTTCGTCTTTTAACCTATTGGAACGGCGATACAATGCTGGAATGCACATGGAAACGGGAATAGGAAAGATCCTTTGCTGGCAGCATCTTCTGTACAAATTTGGGCATTCCGCTAATGACAAAGATGACAACACAGCGAAAAACAAAGGAAATTCTCCCTTAAATCATGAGGTCCAAAATTGGGCACTCGAGTCGACTTTTCCAACAGCCCAGAGCCACCGAAGGGTAGAGTACACCTGTAGGTTCTAATGGGGATCGAATTCGATCTTCAACTTGTCCAGCTTATATTTTAGGATGCGCCGGCTGATTCCCAATTTGGCTGCTGCCTGGGACTGGACATAGTTGGCTCGTTTCATACCGTCCATGATGATATCCCGTTCAAACTCGGCAACGGCCTTGGTCAAAGATATGTCTCCCCCAAGGACGGCGTCTTTCAGCCTGTTGATCCGCACGCTCTCACGGACGTTGACAGGGAGATCTTCAGGTGTGATGATCTCGGATGTGGACAGAGCCATCACCCTCTCGATGAGGTTTTCGAGTTCTCTCACGTTACCGGGCCAATCGTAATTGATAAGGACATCCATCACGCCCTGCGATATCTTGTACGGTCCCTTCTGATTTTCGGTGCGGAAGTGTCTCATGAAATGATCAACCAGAACCGGGATATCCTCTTTCCGGTTTCGTAAAGGGGGAATCTCGATCGGAACAACGTTGATTCGGTAGAAGAGGTCACCCCGAAAACTCCCGTTCTTGATCGATTCCTCCAGGTTCTTGTTGGTTGCCGCGATCAAGCGAACATCGACCTTGATGTTCTTTGAGCCTCCCACACGGGTGAACTCCTTCTCCTCGAGAAAACGGAGGATTTTGGCCTGAGTGGAAAGGCTGAGTTCCCCGATTTCGTCGAGGAAGAGGGAACCCGTGTGTGCCATTTCGAAACGGCCGATCTTTTTCTCATAGGCACTGGTAAAGGCCCCCCTCTCATGGCCGAAGAGTTCGCTCTCTATCAGGGCTTCAGGTATGGCGGCACAGTTGATTGTAACAAAGGGTCTGTCCCTTCTTGAACTGTGGCGGTGTATTGCACGGGATATGAGTTCCTTGCCTGTTCCGCTCTCTCCGGTGACCAGAACCGTAGTCTTGGAATCCGCAACCTGCCGGATGACCCTGAAAATCTCCCTCATCTCCCTGCTCTTGCCTATGATATTGTCGAAGGTGTAGCTACGTTTCACCTCCGACCTGAGGAGCTCCACTTCCCTGGACAAGTCCTGAGTCGACAGGGCCTTGCGAACCACAATTTTCAGTTCGTCAAGATCGAAGGGTTTCACGATATAGTCGTCCGCTCCGAGCTTCATTGCCTCCACCGCATTCTTAACGGTCTTTGTGGCGGTAATCATGATGACGGGAAGGTCTCTGTTGCGCTCCTTTATCTGCCTCAGAACCTCCAGGCCGTTGATATCAGGGAGAAGAATATCCAAGAGAACGATATCAGGTGCCCCCCCATCGACGAGCCGGAGAGCCTCATGGCCGTCCTCCGCCAAGAGGATACGGTAGGTGTGCTTGAAAACCCATTTGAGTGACTCTCTTATGGCCGACTCATCATCAACGATCAGCAAAGCCTTCTTCGCCACTTTTCTTCACCACCCCAGAAAGCTCTGATAGGTAGGATTCTCGAACCGGCTGTTCCCTATCGGTACCATCCTTTCCCGAGGCACCTTCTCTTGTGATTGGGAAATCGATGAAGAAGGAGGAACCTTCACCCACCCGACTCTTCACGGTTATGATCCCCCTGTGTTCCTGAATGATCTGGTGGGAGATGGCCAGGCCGAGTCCGCTCCCCTTGTCCTTGGTGGTAAAAAAGGGAGTGAAAACATCGTCCAAATGGTCTTCAGGAATTCCCCTGCCCGTGTCCCGTATCTCAACCTGAAGGACCTTGTCGCTACCCTTTCTCGAAAGGGTTCGGATTTCGACGACCACCTGTCCCCCATCTTCGGTGGCCTCGATGGCATTGAGCAGAATGTTGAGAAAGACCTGTTTGACCTGCTCCCGGTCGATGGCGATACGAGGAAGGTCGTCTTCGTACTTCTTCACGACTTCCAGATTCCTGTTTTTCAATTCCGTGGAGATAAGCAGGATCATGCCGTCCATGATCTCCGGGATGTCTTCCAGCTGAAGCTGGGGAGCAGCAGGCCTTGCAAACTCCAAGAGCTCGTTGACCAACAGGCATATCCTGTCGACCTCGCCGGAAGCTACTGCAAGAAAATCCCTCCTGAACTCCTCATCATCGATCCTGTCGGGGAGGAGTTCCACGAGGGTTTTTATCGCCACAAGGGGATTCCTGATCTCATGGGCCAACCCTGCGGCCAGAGTCCCCAAGGAAGCGAGACGATCCGCCCGGCGCACGACCGCCTTTTGTCTCTTCACGTCCTCATAAAGCTTGGCATTTTCTATGGCGATGGCCGTCTGGTTGGCAAGGCTCTCGAGAAGGCCGATGTCTTCATCGGAGTAAATCTCCTTTTGCGATTTCCTGCCCAAATTAATGAACCCGATGAGTCGTCTCTTTGTATGAAGAGGGATAAGAACCTCCGATTCCATCTGTCCCATTCTATTGATCACCTTTTGCAGATCAGGCCTTCTCGTTTGCTTCTCCCACTCCTCTCTTACTATAATGCTTCTATTTTTCTTCATCCATTCAATGAAATCATCGCCTGCACCCGGATATGAAACATTCTTCTCAGAAGCAGTAAATGTGTTAGTACCTTTTTCAGCCTGTAGTTCATACTTTCCTGTGCTTTCTTCATGGACAAAGATAGACGCATTGACGATATCCATTGCAGTCGTGATTGTATGTAGCACCTCTCTGCACAGAACTCCCAGTTCGACTATGGTTACTATTTCCTTACTGAACTCTGAAAGAATAGACCTGTACGCAAGCCTGTTCCTGAAGATTGTCCGTTCGAGGCTTGTCTCAGCATGTGGAATAAGAGCTGAGAATACTATGCAACTAATAGAAAGGATAACGAGGATTATGAATAAGAATACAAATTCAAACTTTTCGAAGATAATATTAGAGAAAAAAACAATCAACAGAACTGATGGAAGAACAACAGCGGCAAGAGTCACAGCATAGATAGTTCCTTTCTTAAGTACCAGATCTATATCCATCAACCTGTGTTTCGCAATTGCATAGGACAGAATGGCGGTCATTATGACCGAAGCGAAAGCAGCGGTTCCCATATTCAAGTACTTCAATCCCAAGGGCTGAAACACCATTAGTATCAGGATTCCAAAAAGTCCTGGAACGCTTATTGCCATCATGAGATACTTGGACTGGACTTTTTGTCTTCCGGTCTGGGCTCTCCTATAGGAACGATAAAAGGTCAAAAGGGTCAGAGAGACAAAAATCGACATATGGACCCTGAAAAGCCAATACAGGGGACCTGCGATCTTTCCGAAACCCCATGACTCTGTTTGGACGCCTGAAATGAACAAATTCGTGGGCAGCAAAGAGAGCAGGAAGAGAGACGGAGTGAACAGCAGCAAGGCCGTCGCTCTGTTGCGGAGGAGGGTACTTCGGTGTGGGAAGCCCAATGCGAGAACCCATGATGCATTGGGCGCAAGAATGAGTCCAACGTAAAGGAATCGATCCCAGAATAGCGCCGCCCTCGCGGTCGTTGAGTTTACCAGATTGAATTCACCGAATTGCCAGATACAGATCGCAAGCATCAGGAGGGCGAACAATCTATTCGATAGCGAGGCGGGATTTTTCCGGTAGACATATAAGCCGAAAAACGTATTCACGATCAGGGCAGACAAATCCGGAACTGCATACAATGTCACTTCAACATTCCTATGTCAGGCTATCTTGCCAACCACGACAGAACAGTTGATTCCACCATATCCGTGAGTATTGACAAGTGCAGTCCTTATGGTTTTTCCTCGAGCCTTGTTGGGGACACAGTCAAGGTCACAATCCGGGTCCGGCTGTTCGTAGTTTATGGTAGGAGGGAGAGTGCGATCGCGCATTCCGAGAAGGCAGGCAATTAACTGGAATATTCCCGTTGCTGCAAGAGGTTGGCCGATCATCGATTTTATTGAACTTACGGGTACTCGGTATGCATATTCTTTGAAGAGCCTCTTGATTGCTAGCACTTCGACTTGATCGGTTAAGACCATCGAAGGTGCATGGGCCGATATGTATTCGATTTCTTCTGGGATCAGGTGAGCTTCAGAGAGAGCGTTTTTCATCGACCGATACAGCCCGTCTCCGCTTCGATCGATTTCATAGACCCCGCAGGCATCGTTCGTCAACGAACAACCGAGCACCTCACCATAGAGATTCGCCGATCGAGAATCCGCGTGTCTGAATTCCTCCAGCACCAGGATCCCGGCACCTTCTGACAGTACCCACCCAGAACGGTTCCTGTCAAAGGGTCTGCTTGCCTTTTCAGGATCTCCATTGTTGCTCGCCAGACTGCCCGAGGCACTCAGAGCGGCAACCATGACCGGAGAAATCGGCGCATCGGTTCCTCCGACCACGGCTATATCGATATTGCCTCTCCGTATTTCCTCTGCCGCCAACCTGATTGCGTTCGCCCCGGCTGGACACCCTGTAGAAACGGTAACGGCAGGACCCCTTATGTTGAACTCAATACCTACATGGCTTGCCGCAGCATGTGAAAAGAACATGACCGAGGCAAAGGGACTCAGCCTCCTTATCCCTTTTTCGTGAAAGATTCCAACCTGTTCTTCAAGCAGGTCAAGACCTCCTATGGAATCGCCTAGGAAAACGCCGGCATTCAGGTTACAGAACATCTCAGGGGTAAGGCCACAGTCCCAGACCGCCAACCGAGCCGCTGCAAGGGCGAATTGGGCAAAGAGAGCCGTTCTTTTTGCTATCTTGCGAGTCATGAAGTCGGCCGGGTCAAACCGCTTCACCTCGCCTGCGATTTGGTAAGGATAAGAAGAGACGTCGAAGCGGGTTATCTTGGTGATTGCAGACTTACCGGAGACCAGAGCCTCCCAGAAGTCGTCCTTGCCGATCCCGTTGGGTGCGACCACGCCAATGCCCGTGATAACAACGCGCCGTCTCATTGTGAGCACATCCTCCTTCGGAACCAGATTAACCTAAGAAGGGACTCTCCATGGTCCAGACCATGGGCTTCATCCTTCATACTTCCGCAAGATCAAAACGCTGTTGAATCCACCAAAGCCCAGAGATGTGGACATGGCCGTCTTTACGGGGACCTGCCGCGGCCTATTTGGCACGTAGTCAAGATCGCATTCAGGATCGGGGAATTCGTAGTTGATAGTGGGATGGACCCAACCGTCTCGGATCGTCAGCACGCTCGCTATGGTTTCAACCCCTCCAGCCGCCCCGAGGAGGTGGCCGATCATCGATTTCGTAGAGCTGACAGGTATCTCGAATGCCCGCTCCCCGAAGACCCTCTTTATGGCTCGAGTTTCGATGGGGTCGTTCAGCTTTGTGGACGTCCCGTGGGCATTGATGTAGTCGATTTCATCAGGCCCGATGCCTGCCTCCTTCAGAGCCATCTCAATCGCCCTGACAAAGGAACGGCCCTCACTTTCCGGGACAGTGACATGGTAGGCGTCAGAAGTCATGCCGAAACCCGTTACTTCGGCGTAGATCGTGGCATTCCGCTTGAGGGCATGCTCGAGTTTTTCCAGAACCAGGATTCCCCCGCCTTCGCCCATGACAAAGCCGTCTCTTTCCCTGTCGAAAGGCCGAGAGGCTCTTTCGGGTTCATCGTTGCGAGTCGACATGGCCCGGAGGGCTACAAATCCACCGAAGGTGACAGGGGTAATGCCGGCGTCGGCACCACCGGTTATGATCACATCTTCCCATCCGTTCCTCAGGTGGCGAAAGCTGTTTCCGATCGCTTGAGACGCGGATGAGCAGGCCGTGGGAACCACATAGTTCATGCCGTGGCAGTTGAACTTGATGGCCACATTCGCCGAGACAGCGCTGAGGAGATAGTAGGGTAGGGTGTGGGGTGATCCCCTTCTGGGCCCCCGGTCCTCTATGAAAAGCTCGACGGCGTTCTCGAGGAGTTCTACGTTACCCCCGGCAGCTCCCAGGATCACCCCTATTTTGAAAGGATCGATGTCATCGATAGTCACCTGACGTTTCCCATAGGACAAGCTGAATCCGGCGTCTTCCAGAGCCAGCTTCGTAGCTGCCACGGCGAACTGAGAAGTGCGGCCCAGGTGCCTGGCCTCCTTGCCCAAGGGGACGTATCGTGAAGCGTCGAAATCATCCACCGGGGCAGCGATCTGGGTCCTGTACTGATCCATGTCCACGTTGGGAAACTCCACACGTCTAACCCCTGAGACTCCGGCAAGCAGATTCTTCCAGTACTGCTCGGTTCCGACCCCGATTGGAGTAATGGCGCCCATTCCTGTGATCACAACCCGATGAGCCACACCTCGCTCCTTTTCATATGGTGTTCAAGCTATAGGAACTCACTAGTATATAATTGGTTTTTCCCCTAAATGTCAATGAAAAAGCTTGGAGGAGCCTTCCCTATTCACGGATTTCCCGGGCTTGGAGGAAGGGCACGCCGGCGCCTGCACGTGCCGCTTGGGGACGGGAGGTGTTCCCCTGTTGGAAAGACAAAAGAACTGTAAAGTGACCTAGTTGGGGAAACTGACAATCGAAAACCAGGGAAGCTGGGGCTGCGGTTCTGTTGAATCACCGATCAATCTGTGGTAACAATTTTAGATAGATAGGCGAAGAAAAAGGAACCAGGAGAACCCCGCGATGCACACGGATGAGAAGAAGAAGTTCGACAAACGCGGCATTGAGCGGAAAATCCGGGAGGGCCTGATATCGCAGAAGGAGTATGAAGATTACCTGACGAGTCTTCCAGATGTGTCCCACAAGGTCTCTGACAGGGAGGGAGAAAGAAGGGGAGGGAACCCGGGGGGCTGAGCATGCCGATCTATGAATACAGATGCAACGACTGTGGCAAGGAGTTCAGTCTCTTGGTGCTCAACCCCAGGGAGCCGACCCGAGTCAAGTGTGAGGACTGCGGAAGCCCCAACATCTCCCGCCTCATGTCGAGGTTCGCGTATCATCAGACCGAGGCCTCCAGGATCGATTCTCTCGATACGAGAAAACCGCGGGACGAATCCTTTTACCGGGATGACAGAAACATCGGGCTCTGGGCGAAAAAACGGGCAAGAGAAATGGGTGTCGACCTCGGAGCTGGGTTTGAGGAGACGGTCGAAAAGGCGCGTACAGGGAAATTCTTGGATGATTTCGACAAGTGAGGAGAAAGATCGTCTGCCCTATCTGTAAAAAGGAGACTCACTGGCAGGGGAATCCCTTCAGGCCCTTCTGCTCTGCCCGATGCAGGCTGATCGATCTCGCCTCATGGCTGGGAGGAGATTACGCGATCCCGGGTGAGAAGACATGTTCTCCACTGCCGGAGAAGGATGAAAAGACGGGTGACTGACGGTACATGGTTAAGCCATCTCTGTTTTTCTCACCGGCGATTCGGCGTGGCGGCTTGTTCTGCCGGTTATTCGAGGATCGCATTCTGGAAGCGAGGGTCGGCCCCGCTTCGTAACGGGCGTTAACGTGTTGCTATGCGAATAGTTCCGTCTATTCTTACAGACCGCCTCGAGCAGTTCCAGGACCTGCTTGTACGGGCCGCGGGGTTCGCCGACTATGTTCAGGTAGATTTTATGGACGGCCTCTTTGTCCCGTCCAAGAGCATCTCCCCGAGTGATCTGGACGGCCTCCACGCTGGCCTCTCCTGTGAAGCCCATCTCATGGTCGAGCGGCCCGTCGCCTACGTGGAGGCTTTGAGCTCCCTCGGGTTCAAACGGATCATCTTCCACTGTGAAGCGCGCTCCGACCCGAGAGCGGCAATAGCGGCCATAAGGGAGGAAGGCATCCAACCTGCAATGGCGATAAATCCGGATACCCCGATCTCGTGTCTGGAGGATTTTGTGGAAGAACTCGACTCGGTTCTGTTTCTCTCGGTGAGCCCGGGGTTCTACGGGGGACGTTTCATTCCCGTGGTTCTGGAGAAGATCCAGAGATTCAGGGGGCGTCACCCATCTCTGACTATCGGTATCGATGGGGGAGTGAGTCTGGACAACATCCCGGAGATCAAGTCGGTGGGCGTGGATTATGCCTGCGTGGGAAGCAGGATATTCTTGAGCGGCGATCCTGCAGCGAGTTACGTGGCCCTGAGTAAGAGGGCTGAGGAATAGAGATGTGGAGAAGTTTACATAATATATCTTATCAGACGTATCTCATCCCAGGTTTGGATTCACTTCCATTCATACCGTCATGATCACCCCTGCGGGTCCTGTCGGGATCGCGGTCCCGGCAAAGGGGCTTACACCCCGTTTCCTCCCGCTTGGCAGCGAGGACTCCGCGAGATTCACCGGAGACATCGAAGCATTCCTGGACACATAATGGAACAATGACGAGGTATACCACCTTCCCACAGCACAAGAGGAGCCGTTCTAGCTCGGCACGATCGAGGTCTGGAGCCCGGCGGACCAAGCCTCGACTCGCCCCTGGATTGGAAAAGGTGTTCGGCAGGATCGGGGTGCCTTCGCCGAGTCCTTTTCGGCCTGACCCCTACCAACTGGAGGCGCTCGAAGCCCTCAGATCCGGTGATGTTCTTGTCAACGCTCCCACGGGGTCCGGTAAGACCTGGATAGCCCAGGAGGCGATTCGTCTCTATCTGGCGAAGGGCAAACGGAGTTGGTACGCCTCCCCCCTAAAGGCCCTGTCGAACTCGAAACACAGGGAGTTTGCCGAGGTCTTTGGGATCGAGAATGTGGGCATCCTGACGGGTGACCGCAAGGAGAGGCCAGATGCACCCGTGGTCGTGGGAACAACGGAGATTCTTAGGAATCAGCTCTATGACGCCATGACCAGCGGGCAGGACATACCGGTCGACCTGGCGGTTCTGGACGAGGCTCATTACCTGAACGATCCTCAGCGAGGGGTCGTTTGGGAGGAGATCCTTATCTACCTGCCCAAGAGGATACGGCTCCTCCTTCTCTCCGCTACCATCGGCAACAGCCTTGAGATCAGCCGGTGGCTCGAAGAGACTCGTGGTGTTGGCTGTCGCGTAGTTCAATCGGATAGGAGGCCCGTGCCCCTCCACTTCCTCTTTCTCTTCCCCGACGGGGAACTCAGTCCTCTGGCCTCCCACAAAGGAGTTCTTCCGAAGATCAGGAGGCTTCTCTCGGGTCAAGGCGCTCCGAGGCGGGCAACCCCAAAGGTGAATTACCGGTTCAGTTGGGTCATTGAACAGCTCAGGAGATGGGATCTTCTACCCGCCATCTTCTTCCTCAAATCCCGGGTAGACTGTGACCGTGCGGTCCAGAGCATCACGGCTCCATCCCTCCTGAGAAACGACGACCTGGATTTCCAGGAGGACCTGGAGACGTTGCTCGGCCAGTATGGTTTTCTTCGAAACCACCGCCAGCTCCCATATCTCCAGCGGTTCCGTGTGGCTTCACACCACGGCGGGCAGCTTCCCCAGTGGAAGCTCCTGATCGAGGAGATGATGAACCGGGGCTACCTGGACGCCATTTTCTCGACCTCGACCGTGGCGGCTGGCGTCAACTTCCCTGCCAGGACCGTCGTGCTTGTCCAGAGCGACCGGTTTGATGGAACCCGGTTCTCCGATCTCACCGCAACCGAACTCCACCAGATGACCGGCCGTGCCGGAAGAAGGGGGAAGGATAGAGTGGGATTCGCCTTGGTCCTCCCAGGGGTCTACCAGAACCCCCGGCTCATACAGCGGCTCATCGACTCCCCACCGGAGCCCATAAAGAGCCAGATCCAGATGAGCTTTTCCATGGTCCTCAACCTCCTCTTGTCTCACAGGCCAAAGGAAATCAAGGATCTTCTCGACAGGTCCCTGGCCGCCTTTCAGGAGAGGCAATCCTCCACCGATCTTGAGAAGCAGCGCCAACAGCTCCTCTCGAGGTTAGGACGGTCATTACCCGAGGGTTCGATCTTCGAGAGGCCCGATGGCTCTCCTGGTCTCCCCCTGGAGACCGCAAGTCGAAGCGGAGGAGCCGACAAAGCCCCTTCGGGCCTACACGACCAAGGCGAAACACCGGCCACCGTGGAACTCTTCAAAGGGCAGAGGAGAGTCAGGTCTACCAAGAGTAACCGGGCCCTTCTCAGGAAGCTCAAGAAGCTGACACTCCGGACCGATCAGGCACGGTACCGCCTTTGGTCCGAATTCAATCGGTACCTAGACTTTCTCAAGGAAACGGGCTTTGTTGATTCGGAAGACCGTCTCACCGCTGACGGCAGGTGGGCCTCCTGTCTACGGGTGGATCACCCGCTCTTGATCGCCGAAGCCATTCGCAGAGGAGTCTTTGACGGGGCCGGTCCCCCTACCCTGGCCGGGCTCATCGCTCCCTTTGTGGTGGATAGAACCAGGGAGATTGAGATCCCAGTCGAGAGGAGGCATGACATCAAGGAACTCATCAGGCGATTTGCATACATGGCCGAGGCTCTCACACCTCTACAGAGGTTGAAGCGAAAAAAGGGATTTGAGACACTCCCCTTGCAACTCTGGCCTGCTCTGTCTCTCTTCCTGTGGACAAAGGGCACGCCCTGGGATTCTCTTATAGCCGCCACTCGAATCGAAGAAGGTGACATGGTAATGCTGGTCTCCAGAACAGCGGACCATCTAAGGCAACTCTTCGATCTCGCTACCACCCATCCGAATCTCGCACTGGTCGCGCGCCGGGCGCTGCCCCTCATCCTTCGCGAACCCGTGGTTGTTTCGTAATGCCGATGAAGACCGGAAAACCCGACAAGAAATGTGATAACTTACATTAAACACTATCGGTGACGTAGCTGTAATAAAAGGTGTTTACACTCAAGCCGGCTGCCTCCTGGAAATCTCCCCGCTCTGGCACGATCTACTGCCCCAGTCTCCTCTTTCGCATCTTCTCGAGGTATCTCTCCCGTCTCTGCCTCGCTTTTTCCCTGCGCCGGTATTGCCGGAAGGACTGTAGACCCTTTTCGATATCTGAGATCGTCGACTTTATCTGATTTCTCGCAATATGGATCGCCTTCCCCGTCTGCTTGGGGGAACTCGCTCCTTCGATTTCGAATGTGCAGGCCGATTCCACTTTGCCGAGCGAGTGGTCCAGCCTGGCGAGAAAATCCCGAACCGACTCCTGTTCGTTCAGGAGCCGATCTGTCCGAGCCCTGCCGTACCGGTGCTGGAGGAGGTTGACAAGGAGCGATATAAGGAAAAAGAGGAGGACCACAAGGAGGACCGAGGTTTCCATGTGCATGGGAATCTGCATGGTTTCCCTTTCCGACAAGAGTATTTGGAGCCACGGGCATAGCCCTGGGCATCGGTGGCCCCGGAGCCGATCAAAACCTACAGCATCCTCTAAAAAATGAGTGACAAGTTACTGATACTCAAAGATCTTCTGCTGAGAGAGCCTCAAGTCTGATCATATGCCTTGAAGTCTGGACGCCGCTTCTCCATGAAGGCTGAAACCCCTTCTCGGGCCGCAGGGGTGGCCGAGACCCTGCCGAAAGCCCTGTAGCCGACCTCGAGTGCCTCTTCAAAAGACGAGGCGGCCGCAGCCTGCTTGATAGCCTCGGTAATGGTTTCGACCACCTGGGAGCTCAACCTGAGGTCCCCTGCCGCCGGTGCTTCCAGGGGTGAGGGCGGAGGGATGGCTACAGGTCCGTCAGTGATTCTTTCGATCCGTCCGTCAATCCTCTCGACCTCCTCGACTGCCCTTTGGATCATGCCTTCATAATCCTCTGCCAGGCAGGCGACCATGCCGATCTCGTGGGCCTCGGGTGCTGTGACACGGGTCGCCAGGCGGAGCATATCGTGGAAAAGGAGAGCCCCATGCGGCCACCTTCTATAGGGCACTACCAGCCCCCCGGTGCCCGGGAGGATTCCCAGGGTGACCTCCGGGAACTGAAACCAGGCCTTTCGAGTCGCGACGATTCGATGGCAACGAATCGCCAGTTCGAGGCCACCGCCGAGGGCCATTCCGTTTACTGCGGCGACCACCGGTTTGTTGGATCGATCGAGGTACCGGAAAAGACGGGAACTCTCCCTGCACAACTCTATGGACGCTTCAATATCGCCGAGCACCTCGGGAAATCTTCCTATCTCTGCTCCGGCACTGAAGGCCCTGTCTCCATATCCCGTGATTATGAATCCTCGTACTGAGGAGTCGGCCTCGTTCTCCCTGATGACCTGGAGGATCTCGGAGTTGACCTCGGTGTTGAGGGCGTTCATGACATGAGGCCTTCTGATGGTGATAACCTTCACCCCCTTCAGGTCATCCACCAGGACGTTTCTTTTGAAATTCTGGTATCTTTCAAGCCCTCCTTCCATACCGGGCATACCAGGTCTTTCGGCTTGGAAAGTGGTCATGATCCTCCTCACCCTTTCCTCTCCGAGGTCTCTCATGACGTCAAAGGGTCCTTTCCTGAACCCAAGAGCGATCTGGCATCCAAGGTTGAGATCTTCCAGGGTTCCTATACCGCGGTTGACCACATCAAAACACTGGGAAAAGAGAACACCCAGGAGGCGGTCTCTGACCCTCGCGGCCAGTTCGGGATCCACCTCGACCGTTTTGCCGGGGCCGCCCGTGGCCCAGCTTTCTACGGACCTGAGTATGTGGGCAGGCCTGTAGTGATACCCCTCCTCCATCTGTAGGGAATTGGCTTCTACAACGATGGGATTCCCCCGAGCCAGGTTCAACACAAAAAAAGGCCCTGCAGAGACAAACTCCCGGGCCACCTGATCGATTTGGGCTGCGGTGGCAAAGTCCAGCATAAGAGCCGCGTCGTTACACCAGTTGTCAAAAACCCGGTCCAGAATAAAGCAGATCTCACTCCTCGAGACTATGGGGACCTTGCCCGTCAGGCAGAACATCCAGGTGAGGTAGTCGACGATTCCCTGGTCGACAGCCTTCCACTTGATCACCTCGACGGCAGGGTTCCGCCAGGCCGGAGCAAAAAAGTGTGTAACAGTGGTTCTCTGGGGGCGATTCGCCCCTGAGAAGATCCTCTCTGCAGGAATCGAACTCGTATTCGAGGTGATTATGGTATCCGGTCTGACCAGATCCTCGACCCGGGCAACGATCTTCCGCTTGATATCGAGGTTTTCGGTGGCCGCCTCGATCACGAGATCCGCACCGGCGATCTCTGAATAGTCCATCGTATAGACGATGTTCTTCCCGGCCTCTTCGGCCTGGTCCGGTTTCATCTTCTTCTTGTCCAGGGCCTTTTGGATATACCCTTCAATCCTCTTCCTTGCATTCTCCAAGGGTTTCTCCACGACATCGACAAGGACCAGCCGGGCATGGGGCATTACGCTCTTGAAATAGTAACCAATATCCGGGCCGATGGTTCCGGCACCGATAATGGCAATCTCTTGCGGAAGAGGCTGGTCCGGCCTTTTGAGCAGAGGGTTTCGATGAAGGGGGTACAACTCCGAATCCATGGCTTCACCTCCATTCCTGCATATGGCGCGTAAGGAAAACAAGGCACTAGGACCAATTTATTTACAAACACCGGGGTTGTCAACCGACAATCCGCCGGGGTTTTCCGAGTTCTCAACCGAAGATCGCGACAGGTCTTCAGTCCCACGATTGCTTCTCTCTTGAACATGAGCCCGGCCCAAGGCGGCAAACTCGAGGCGATTCGGAAATGACTAAGCTCTTTACGGTTTCCTACCGATATATATAGGGAAAAAGAGACGATCTCCCCGGCTCGACAGGTGTCCATGAACCCCACAGTCCTTGTAGTCGATGATCAAAGGGTAATCCTGGAGCTTCTCAAAAGGGTTCTCGAAAAGGAGAACTACCAGGTGCTGACCGCCGAGACAGGTGAGGAGGGTCTCGACCTGTTCAGCAGGTACCAGCCGGAGCTTACATTACTCGACATTCGGCTGCCTGACAGAAACGGTATCGACGTCCTCAAGACCATTCGGAAAACGCATCCCGAGGCTCTTGTCATTACCATGACGGCCCATTCCGGCATTCAGGGCGCCATAGAGGCGATACGCGAAGGTGCGTACGACTATCTCCCAAAGCCGATCGACGTGGATTCGCTCCGGTTTACAATCTCCAAGGCCCTTGGGATTCTCAATATGAGGAGGGAGATCGGAGAGATCCAGGAGACCCAGAAGAGCAAATACGGTTTTGACAGAATCATCACCCGGAGTGAGAGGATGCAGAGAATCCTCTCTGTGGCGAAAAAGGCTGCCAACAGCCAGTGCTCCACTATCATGATCCAGGGAGAGAGCGGGACCGGCAAAGAACTCTTGGCCTCTGCCATCCATTACAGCAGTCCCCGCGCGTCGGCCCCTTTTGTCGTCGTCAACTGCACCACCCTTTCGCCGGAACTCCTCGAGAGCGATCTCTTCGGCCATGAGAAAGGATCCTTCACCGGGGCAATCCGCAAGAAACCAGGGAAATTCGAGACCGCCCAAGGGGGAACGGTCTTTCTCGACGAGATCGGAGAGATCGACCCTACGCTCCAAGTGAAACTGCTCCGGGTGATCCAGGAGAGAGAGTTCGAAAGAGTGGGAGGGTTGACGACCCAGAAGGTGGACATACGGATTATTGCAGCTACCAATCGGAATCTCCGAGAAGAGGTCGACAGGGGAAACTTCAGGGAGGATCTCTTCTATAGACTTATGGTAATACCGATCTACCTTCTTCCCCTCAGGGAGCGCCGGGAGGATATCCCCTTGCTGGTTGAAACCTTTGTAAGTCAACTGTGCCGTGAAATGAATATGAAAGTCAGAACCGTCGCCCCCGAGGCCATGGATCTTCTCACCAATTACCAGTGGAAGGGGAATATTCGAGAGCTCAAGAACGTCCTTGAGAGAGCCGTGATCCTAGGAGAAGGCGATACGATCATTCCAGAGCATCTGCCAGACGAGGTCCGTTTTCCTCAGGGGACCTCCCTCGACCCCCCCGGAGACTGGCCCGGCGAGATTTGGCCACTTCAGGTGATGATCAAAGACTATGTCAGGAGGGTCTTGACCCTGACCGGGGGAAACAAGAGCGAGGCGGCCCGCCTCCTAGGCATCACCCGCCAGCGGCTAAAACGGATCTTCCGCAACAACTTCGTCGAATCCTCCTGAAGGGGGCGCCTCCTGCCTTTTTCCTGTGCCAGAGGTGGGGCTTTCCGCTTCTGCCTCGACCTCAAGGGATAACCCTCCCCTTCTGCTATGCGTCCCTCGCACAAGAGGTTCTCCAGGGACCGACAGGCCCCTGTTCCACAGATCGTTGAGAAGCGGGGAGAGACAGAAAAAGACGAGTCCGATCACAGCCCCGTAGATCACATCGATCCCGTAGTGGTAACCATTGTAGACCGTAGAGATAGCCAGACCGGTCACTGTGACCGCGAAAGCCGGGGGGGACAGCCCGCACCGGATCGCGGTGCACAATACTACCACGGCCACGGCCACATGGGAACTCGGAAACGCCCCTCCCCGGACTGCACCGCCGAAAAAGAGCCACTGTTCAAACGAGGTCAGGGGACCTCCCCGGAGGGAAACCAATTCAAAGGGGAGAGCCTGAATGAAAAATACCGGCCCACCCACGGGCATCAAGAGGTAATGGAGAAAGCAGAAGAAGAAAGTCGCATTCGTGGCCAAGATGAAGTCATTCAGCACGGCCCAGTCCCGCCTGAAATAGAGACTCAAACCGAGAATCGGGATCAGGCCATAGTAGGACATGTAGAAAAGCGACATGATTTCCGTCAACCAGGGACCCGACAGGCTCTGAAGCCAGACCGTTGGATACCCTCCAAACAGTCGGACCTCGAAGTGAAGCACCCAGGCGTCAAGGAGTGCGGGTCGAACGAGGTGGATCATCTGGCCAACCTCTTCAAATAGAAAGACATAGAGGATCGGGATGTACCAGACTCGAAAGAAGAGGCTCACCCTTCCTGGGCGCCGGCGATAGACGGTGAGGACGACAAGAGCCAGTGCAAGAAGCCCCAGATGCACACCGAGATGGAGGAGAGTGGCCCGACCTCTGCCGCCGAAGAGGACCAGCAGAAAAACGATTGCCGCGAGGTAGAAGAAAAAGAGGAAATCCGAAGGCTCCAACAGGCCCGCCCTTCTTGATCCGGCGCCGGCGAGAAAATCACCTCTTTCCATCGTCCTGTTCAAGACCAAGACCCCCTTTCAAGGCTCGGGCGAACATGAGAGGAGCCACCCACCGTATCCGGGGGAAAAAATAGCAGAAAAGGATGGATTTGGCCAGTCGATGAGGAAAGAGGGCCAGAGGGTCGAGCAGTCTCTGCCGGGTCAGGTTGTCTGCCTGGGAGTTCTGGCACCTGGAACGGCTTTCTCGGTCATCCGGCCGAGTACCTGTTCCAGCCTCTCCGCTTCTTCAAGTATGACCTGCACGTACTTTCCCCCTTTGGAGTCAGGGTCCACGATGGAGGCCAGTCTCTTGGCAAAACCACCTACGGCCATGAGAGGATTGCGGATTTCATGAGCCACGGCCTGGAGCGTATCTGCGATCAAGGCCTTCTGCTCCTCTCCCCCTTGCAGGCTGCCAAAGGAGGGCAGCCTTCCCTCTGGGGCGGATCCCTGGCCTGCTGACAGCCTTTCCGAGAGTCTGCTCAATGCCCTGTTTGCCTTTTCCATGAGTTCGATGATGTCCTTCTCCCTGTCCACTTCGAGTTTCAGGCTTTGGGCTATCTCTTCAACCCGCTGGAAGGTGGTGACGAGTATCCCGCCCACAGTATCCCGGTCGAGTCCCAGACAGGACTCTGCCTGTAGAAACGTAGAGGGCAGATCCCCTGCCTTCTGGCAGATAAGGGCCGCGAACTGCCCTGCCACGTGGCAGATCGACCCCAGAGTCGACTCCTCTCCATGGAGAGTCTCTCGACCTGGAAAACCTTGGCATTCAACAATGCCCCCGGGGAATCTCCAGTACCGGAGGGCTGCCTCACCGACCTGTCTGTGATCGATTCCGTACTCCTGACGTTCCCAGGAGAGCAACGGAGCCAGAGGATAGATATGGAGGCCGTCGCCCGAGTATTCCCCCTTCACGAAAAGGTCATAGAAGATCAGGAACCCTATCTCGAGGACCAGACCCGCGACAAACGCCTCTTCAGGATCAGAGCCGCCCATAAAAGCGGCCAGGGATTCTGCCAACAAGGCCCTGTAGAGAGAAGAACGCCAGAACTCCTCGTAGTCAATGGCTCCGATCTTTCCCATGGGGAAGGCATCTCTCAGAGACAGGGAGAGGCCCATTATTCTCAATCTGTCCAGGCCTATCCTCAGGATTGCCTGTCTCAGTGTGGCTACAGGGCGCCCGGGGCAAAAGAATGCGCTGTTGGCAAGCCTGAGAAGGCGGACGGCCAGAGAGGGGTCTCTTTCGATCAGCCTGGCCAAATCGCTCACAGAAGCCATTTCATCGGATGCCATCTCGACGAGCTTCATGGCGACAACCGAGAGAGGCGGCAGGCTGTATCCGGATTCGAGATTTAGCAACAGGCTCGTTGCAGGTTCTCTTCTCATCATCACAACCGGCCCGTGTTGGACCCGATCAATCCCGTCCCCCGGCAACCCGCCTGGGGCAAAACCGGTCCACCAGGGATTGCCGACGCATCCGTCCATAAGACTTATCGGAAGACTCAGAGGATAGATGAGTCATCTCGGCATGAGTCGCGAAATAACGGGTGAGACCCCTTCTCTTTCGGCCATGGCAGCAATAAGACCTGTCGTTCCTGTCATCATGTTGTCCCCAAAAGGCGCGCCGAGAACCATTCTGTCCAACCCCATCCGGTCCACCACACCCCTCTTGGGGCCCGTCGCCACGATGAGCTCCACCCGGTCAAAGCCCACCCCTCCCCTGACATAGGCCCCGTGTCCCCCCCCGGAAACAACCCTCTCGTGGGAGAGCCTGCCCTCGGCCAGATCGACTATAAGGGATTTGAGAATCTCCGGGCTGAGATCCCGTGTGTGATACTCAAAAAAACCCATGATCTCCTCCTCTACCAGGAGAGCCCCCAATGTATGGGATGTGGCCACATCGAGGACAATAACATTCGCCTTTCCCAGGGCCAGGGGGTCTTTTGAAGCTCCCAGAACGGCCGCCATACCCGTATCCATCAGATATGTCCTTCTGGCCCGAATCCTGCTCGAGTCCTTCGCAGCGGCGTGCATCCGCCGCAAGAAGGGGGGAATCTCCCGGGCTTCAAAAAGAAACGCCGAGGGCCTGGGGCTTCTTTCGATGATCTCCCTGAAGATCTGATGGCGGAAATCAAGGGAGGAAATCCCCTTTTTCGGTGTTCCGTGGTCTTGAACCGCCACACCGAGAAAATCCACAGCCGCCTCGATTCCCATGGAATTGAGCGTTGCACCTATGAGCTCGGGCCGGACATCTCCGGTCTTGAACCATGCGACATTCCTCTTCCCGGCCTCCAACCGGGCCGTTCCCTGAGAAACCAGGTGGACACCCGACTTCTTGATCCTGCCGAGGTGATGGTGGATGGTTTCCGCAGCAGACCTGGTCATCATCACCCTCGCCTCACCCGCCTTGATTCTTATGGCTTCCGCAACGGGACCGCCCCCCATCTGGCGGCCGGTGATGAGGATCCTGTCTCTCTCGCAGGCCGCTATCCTCTCGGCAAGGACGCGGGTCGGGGATTTGCCGACGAATTTGAACTGATCCCCAGTCGCGGTATCGACGTAGAGAGCATCGAGGGTTCCTGCACCCACATCTATGGCCAAAAATCGCGGCATTGAGAAAGGCCTCCTTTCCAGGCTGAAAGACCTCTTCAGGGATCTTGTTGGGCACCGGCGGTATTGCCCGGTCAGCCGGTTTCGACCTGCCCTTGCTCGCGGACAAAAGCGGAGTTCATCGTGTGATCATGTCCCCGCTCCTGGCAGGGGGTCATGTCTTGTGGTATGGTTTGGTATAATAAAGAAAATCCGTGAAAAATTCAAAGAAAGGGGAGACTTTGCTCTCTCGACCAAGGGGAAGTAAGGCATCGTTTTTGCAATAAGGGAGAGGGTCGATCGATGCAAGACCTCGCGGGGAGGATTCACAGGATAGAACTTCCCGTCCCGTTCCCGATAAGGACCGCCAACGCGTATCTCATCGATGAGGAGCCACTGACCCTCGTCGACACGGGCGTCAAGACCGATCAGTCGTTCAGTGTCCTGGTAGAGTCTCTTGCGAGGTTGGGACGGAACGTCGGGGATATCAGGAGGATCCTTATTACCCACGGCCACATCGACCATTACGGCCAGGCAAAGAGGATCGCCTCCTTGTCTGGCGCCGAGATCTACATGCATTCCAAGGCATACGAGAGGATTCGATCGATGGGTCGGTTTCAAAGGAACCTCGTATCCGTGCTTCACCAAAATGGGACTCCCAAGGAATCCCTGGATGAAGCCATCGGTTACATGAAATCGGCGGTGGAGGCATTGTCAGACCCTCCGGACAAGGTGTGCTTTATCGATGACGATGGGAAGATCCCTTTTGACAAGATGACCCTCAAGTCGATCCACTGTCCCGGGCACAGTCCCGGATTGGTCTGTTTCTATATGGAGAGAGGAGGTGCTCTGTTCTGTGGGGATCATCTTCTCAACGACATCTCACCCAACCCGATCATCGACCTCTCCCGAAAAGATGGGGGCCCTCAGAGCACCAGCCTCGCCGACTATCTGCGCTCTGTTTGGAAGATCGCGGACCTGAGGGTTACTCTGGTTCTTCCCGGGCACGGCGAACCATTCGAGGACTTTAGAGGGGCCGTGGAGAAGGCCGTCCGCCATCATGAGGAGCGTCTCTCCAAGGTGCTTTCCATCCTTTCCGAGGGTGAAAAGACCGCCTACGAGATCTCCAAGAATCTGTTTCCGAATACCAGATCTTTCGATGTCTTCCTGGGGGTGTCGGAGATTCTGGGCCACCTGAGAATTCTCTTCGATCAGGGGAGGGTTCTGTCCAGGTCGCGGCAAGGCATAGATTACTACAGGGCGGTTCGGGACCGGGATCTCCCCCTGGGAGAAAAACCTGTGATGGAGTAACCCAACTTCGGTAAGGAGCCGAACTTTTGAGTGTCTCGGCTTCTAGGACAGACCATATGAGGGATCGACAGACCGATTTTGCACCGTTTCAAAGCGTATTTCAGTTCCGCTCCAGAGCATCCCTGGAGAGACTGACAGGGCAAAAGGCTTCGAATCTCGAAGAGCTGTTGGAACTCATCAGGACGTGTCCCGACTCTTCCATCTTCTACCACACCTTCTCGGCCTTTCGAATGCTCCGAGAGGTCCACGTACCATACACAAACGGTTTCTCCGTCTGGATCTCCAAGTATCTCAATGACGAGGCCCTGGCCGAAAAACTCGCAACTGTGGATCTCACAGAGCACAGTACCATAGAGAGCCTGAGAAGGCAGATAGTTGAGACAATCGAGAAATACAGGAACGAGAACCCCTCTGTCTTTCAAAAAACCGCTGACAAGCCTTTCTATCTTCTCGATGCGATCAGAATCGTCTACCTTACCGACAAGTTCGCCTATGATCTGAAGTCATTTCGCGAGTTGTTGAATACGGTGAGTGTGGATTCGCTTTATTTCCATTTCATCGAGTCACGGCTCTACACCCAACTCCGGTCAGACGATTTCTCAACGTGGATAGAAGAGAGCCTGAAAGATAGAGAATTGGCAAGAAAGATCAGAGCGATCGATATCAGCGTCTATACCCTGGAAGAATTGCGGGAGAGAATCATCCAGGTTATCGACAAACACATGAAGTAGGTGGCGTCCCGGGCCTTCCCTTGCTCCAAGGTTGTTCCCGAGGCCCAGGGCTCCAGGCACAGGGATTCTGAGGTCCTCTATGAGTATCCCCAGCTTATCGGATTACAGGAAGGTTGTCGGCCGGAATGTGATCGAAGAACTCTATATTCTGGCCTCCCACGTGGGCGATCGCTCGATAAAGATGATCAACTCTACGGCCGTGGGTGGGGGTGTGGCCGAGATGCTGCACCGGGTGGTGCCCCTTCTAAACGAGCTGGGTGTGAAGGCCAGATGGGAAGTGATCAAGGGGGGCGACGACTTTTTCGACATAACAAAGGCCTTTCACAATGCCCTCCAAGGCAAGCAGGAAACCTTTCAAGAACACGTCTTCAAGACCTACCTGGCCTACAACGAGATGAACAAGGAGGCCATGGATTTCAGTGAAGACCTGATCGTGGTTCACGACCCGCAGCCCGCTGCCTTGATCCACTGGCACAGGAATCGAAAAAACAGATGGGTCTGGCGCTGCCATATCGATATGTCCCATCCCAACAGGCAGGTCTGGGATTTCTTGAGGCCGTTCGTGGAGGAGTACGACGCGGCGATCTTTTCTTCCCCGCTTTTCTCGCCGCCCCTTGCAATCCCTCAGTATCGCTTCTATCCAGCCATCGATCCTCTGGCCGACAAGAACAGAGACCTCGACCCCCCTTATATTGAGAGCGTCATGGAGAAGTATGGAATCCCCAGGGATAAACCCATTGTCACCCAGATCTCCCGATACGATCCCTGGAAAGACCCCGTGGGGGTGATCCAGGCTTTCAAGATGGCAAGAAAGCATGTGGACTGCCGTCTCCTGCTCGTGGGGGACAAGGCGGCCGACGATCCTGAGGCCGAGGAGGTTCTTGTAAAGGTAAAAGAGGCGGCAGGGGAGGATCCGGACATCCACATAATCTTTCTGATCTCATCCATTCCCACCGAGATAAACGCCTTTCAAAGGGCCTCGGATGTAGTCCTCCAGAAATCCCTCAGGGAAGGATTTGCCCTGACCGTCTCCGAAGCCCTCTGGAAATACCGTCCTGTCATCGGGAGCGCCGTGGGGGGTATTCCGGCACAGATCATTCACGGGTACACCGGAATGTTGGTTCATTCTGTCGAGGGGGCCAGTCTCCAGATTCGTAAGCTCCTCAACCAACCGCAATTGGCCCGGCGATTGGGCGAAAACGGCCACAAGCGAGTCCAGGACGAGTTCCTGGTCACCAAGGTCCTGAAACGCTACCTCCTCCTCCTCCTTGCCTTGGACCATCCTCAGGAGTCCACTATCTTTCTCGAGTAGTCCCGCTCTTGGTCGTTTTTTCGAGCCGGGGCGATGCGTCTGCCATAAGGAGTCCGGACTCGCCTGCTCTACCAGATATAGTCCTTGGCCAAAGCCCTCTTGTCGTGGCCGAACAGAACATGAAAGATCCGGATCTTCTTGAACATATTCGGCGAGAGAGTTCCAATAGGTACGTAGACGATCTGCCGGTCCATACGAGCGGCCATCCCCTTGAGGTAACTGCGGGGCGGCTGAGCTGCTACATAGACCACGTATTTCTCGAGGGAGTAATCAAGGGCAGCCACGAGGAGTTTCTCCGCCTTGGAGTGGAACCAGCGATACTCCGGGTCTTTCCACACGTCCAGCATTCTCAGAGGAGGATAGCTCAAAAGGAATCCCCCGTATTCGCAGCGACAGATGCCAGGTCCCACAATGTTTTCGGCTGGATCCGTCGCGTAGAAGGCCATGTCGGATTCCTGCTCGTGTTCCCCGTGCCACGTCATGCAGTAAGGAAACCGGTTGTCCCTGTCGAGGTCGAATATGACGACAACGGATCCGACGGCCCCTTTTGCAATCCTGTTCTCCCTCACGTAGATCCTTTTCTCGTAGAACCTTCGGAGTGTCTCTCTCATGTCGATGCCGTCCAGGAGGGAAGCCGTAAGGGGAACGGTGCGACTCTCCCGTTGCGAAAGCATGTGGCCGGCTTTCTTCTTGAGAAACTGCCCGTAGTTTTCAATGACTATATCCTCCGGCGGATAGGAGCAGATGGCTCTGGTATCGAACCCCCTGAGCCACTCCCCGGGAAAACGTTCACGGGGCCTTTTCCTGCCCGGCAATGCCACGGGTTGCTTGCGCGGCTTGTGGATTCTCCTCCGTATGCGTATCCGCCTGGTTCCAAGAAGGATCTGTTCTCCCGATATCCTGATTGTAGGCAGACGGGCAGGTTCTTCAACCCACGGATAGTAGCAACCGAGGCGCCACATGGCATAGCAGAAATTGTCATCCACACAGGCCCTGGCCGAGGTGAGATCATGGTAAAAATCCGACAGGAGCAGACCATCCAGCATGGCGTAGTTGCGGCTGAATTTGAAAAATGTTCTCTCCTGCCATGGGGCCACCTTCTCCCCGGTATCCTGTCCGTAATGGACGGCGGCCTCTTCAAAGAGTCTCAGATTCACCCGCTGACGGTCGATCATGGATGAGACCGGATCGATTACATGATGGGCCGACCGCACCAAGGACTCGCGGAGAGCACCCTCCTCGGAGGCGATCTTTCCACCGTCCACGACCTCAAAGGGGGAGGCCTTCAGTGTCTTGCGCGGGGTGTACCGCCGCGTGACAGGTTCGGGTGGGAGCTCACCACGGTGAAGTTCGTAGATCCCCGACAGGAACGGAAAAGCACTCATAACTTCACCCATACTCTCAGGGTGGAGGTTGAAAAGCTGAACAGTCCCGCGTCTTATTCGCCCCATGGGATGGGCCTGGGGAAGAGGAAGCTCCTTCAGGATACCCTCCATGTGGACCATACCGCAGACAAACAGAATGGAAGAGAATCTCCCTCTCAACTGTTGAAGGTGAAAAGCCATCCCTTTTTCACGGATCCTGTCCTGGGGCGACTTCTTCAAATGATCGAGCATATAGTCCCGGAAACTCTCATAGTAGGCCTTATGGCCGATCCTTAGAAGAGCATAGGAATCGGGTAAGGGGTCCCTGAAAAGGGGATATTCGTCCGAGTCGACGTCAACAAAAAAGGTGGGAATCCTCTTCTCGGCAGCGTATCGAACGGACTCGACGAGAGGGTCGGCCGGCTCGATGAGAAGGTAGATCGACTCTCTCCTGTCGTTCTCATAGAGAAGTACCGAAACAAAGGGGAGCCGCTCAATGCCCTGGCGGATCTTACTCTCCAGTGTAGCCGGCAATTCGACAGCCATGGCATCGGGCTTGATCTCATCAAGAGCGGTACGGACCAGTTGGGCAAACTCGATGCGATAATGGCATATGGGAAGACAGAGGATGTTGCCCTGTTTCTCTGTATAGGGCGAGGTCACAGGTACTGCACCACCTCTCGTCCAAGGGTCATGCTGACAGCCTCCTGCAGCGCGTGAGTCACGGAGAGGCCTTCGGATTTGATGAGCTTTGCCGCATATCGAGCCACATTGATGCCATCGCGCACGGTATAGATCTCATCGTTCTTGTGAGCCCGCTGCAGGAATTCGACCACATAGTCGAGGACCTCGTCATCGACAAAGGGGAGGTTCTCCCTCAGAATCATCTTCTCTTCATTCTTTTCCGGGAAATCTACATAGATCTGCGGTTGTAACCTGGAATGAATATACTCGGGAATCTCGTAAGTGCTCGTGTCGTCATTCATGGTGACAGCCAGCAGGAAACCCTTTTCCGCAGGAATCTTGATCCCGGCCACAAGGGACTCCACATAGCGACGGTCATCCAGCAGGGGAGCCAGAGATGCCCAGGATTTTTCGCTCATCCTGTTCCCCTCGTCGATGATACAGACCTCACCTCTGATCATGGCCGTCACCAGAGGACTCGCCGCATATCCTATAGATCCTCCAGAGGTGACCACAGGTGTTATGATCAGGTCTTCCGGCCGGGTATCCATAGTTGCCTGAAACATGTAAGCCGCCTTCCCCAGTCGCCGTGCCGCAGAATAGCCGAGAGTGGTCTTGCCCACTCCCGGTTTACCGATGAGCCGGGGGTTGAAGGGAAGATCCTTCTCATCGATGACCATCCATGCAGCCAGGAGTTGCTTTATCACCTCTTGCTGGCCTACCCACTGGATGCGCAACTCTGTCGGCTGGGCCAAGGTAAGTTCCAGATCATCTATGCGGGCCCGGTTGCGGGCAATAAACTCCATCTGCCTCCACTCCCTGTCTCCATGGATCGGCGTCTCCCCTCCCAAGGCAATTATACCACTGCCCATTGGCGGTGCAACAGAGGGAAGACACGAGCGGGGAGTGGAGGAAATGCGGATTCATCGGAAAGGGACGGTTGGATCGCATAGAAGGTGTTGAATCCGCCCTTTCGAATGGGGTATATCCCATAAAGGGAGAGATCCATGACCGGGGAGAGTACCTTTCTCAGAGACCTTGAGGATACCATCCGGTCCTTCAGGACCGGCCTCTCAGCCGGCGGTGCTCCGGTGGTCGGATGGTGCTGCAGCTATGTACCGGTTGAACTGCTCGAGAGTGCGGGTCTCACTCCCCTTAGGCTCCTCCCCACTCCTCCGGCAGAAATGGGGGATGCCCATCTCGATCCGAATTTCTGCCCTTATGTGAGGGCCATCATGGGAGAAGGTGCGGCCGGGGCCTATACCTTTCTCTCTGGTCTGGTGATTATGAACACATGCGACGGCATGCGGCGCCTCTACGACGCGTGGTCCCACTTTCAGGGTCCTCCTTTTGTCCATCTCATGGACCTGCCCAGGACCACCACCCGGTCAGCCCTCGCCTATTTCCGAGAGGAGATTTGCAGGCTGGCGGAGCGGATCTCACACCACTTTGGAGTCTCCATTTCACCTTCCAGAATGGATCTCTCCTTTGAGGCTTCAAACAGGACCCGGAACTTGCTGCGGCAGGTGGACGATCTCATGGCTCAGGGCAGACTCGATCTTTCGGGTCAGGAGTTTTGTGAGCTCTCCAGGGCTGGCGGGCTTCTTCCCCGGCAAGGTTTTGACACTCTGTTGCAGAACGTGATTGAGAGGTCCGGCCCGGGCCAGAGGAAGCAGGGAATCCCGCTACTCTTGACGGGTTCCATGCTTGAAAACCCGGAGTTGGTATCCATTGTCGAAACATGGGGAGGCACGGTGGTGGCCTACGATCTATGTGTCACGGGCAGGCACGCCCAGGAGGCGATTCCCTTGACAGATGACCCCTGGACATCTCTTGCTCGTCACTATCTGCTCCGTCCCCCATGCGCCCGGATGCAGGAAACCCAGAGAAGACTCGACCTCCTGTTGAACCTGGTACGATCCTATCGAGTCAAGGGGGTAATCTACTATACCCTAAAGTTCTGTGACACCTTTCTCTACGAAGCCCCGGTTGTAAAGGGAGCCCTCGAATCCATGGGAATCCCCATGCTCATGATCGAGAGTGAATACCGGAAAGGGCTGGGAGGCGGAGTCCAGACCAGAATTCAGGCTTTTCTGGAGATGCTTTCCGGCGGGGACAGGGGCCCGCGAGGGGAGGGAGACCTGTGAGAGAACGCTCAATCGCCTGGATAGTCAAGAGGCCTTTCGTATACGATCTGTTGAGACTCCCTCTGCGCCTCTATTATAGCAGGGATGATAACCCCGCTTTCAGAATCTGGGTTTCCTTTCTGCTCCATACTTACAGAGGGGCTTTCGGCCGAGCCAGGCCGGTGATCTGGTCGAGTGCTTTCGTGCCGAGCGAATTGGTCTACGGCCTGGGCGGCGTCCCGGTTCACCCTGAGATCCTCGCCTCACTGATGGCATACTTCAACATAAGCGGCAGGTTTCTGGAAAAGGGAGACTCGAGGATCTCCACAGACCTCTGTTCCTTCTATCGGATCGCCCTCGGAATGGCCATGGCCGATCTCCTCCCCAGACCGGACGTTCTCATCAGCTCCTCCAACCTCTGTGACGGGAGCAACAAGTTCTTCGGCTATCTCGGGCGGCTGTATGGGGTTCCCCACTTCTTCCTCGATGTTCCATACCATGACGGATGTCAAGGCCGGCGGTATCTCCTGGACCAGCTTCAGGGCCTGATCGAGAGTGTTCAAGGCATAACCGGGATTCCATGGACGAGAGAGAGGATCCAGACCATTGTGAGGCTGTCCAACCAGGCTCGGGTTTACCTCCTGCGGGTCAACCAACTCCGCAGATCCCGGCCCGCTCCGTTTCCGGCGAGCGAGGCTCTCTCCTATGGAGCCGGAATGATCTTCTCTTCTTTCGGGACAGCTCAGGGTGTCGCCTTCCATCGGGCCCTTTACAGATTCGTTCGACAGAGGGTAGACCGGGGCAGAGGTTATTTGCCCGAGGAGAGACATCGCCTCCTCTGGCTTCATCACATCAGGCCTTACTATCCGAACGATATCTTCGAGGTTCTCAGCCGGAAAGGTGCTGCTGTCGCCTTTGAAGAGGTAAGCCACGTCTACTGGCCTCCCCTCCGGGAAGAGGCTATCCTGGAGGGTCTCTGTGACAAGATGGCCTCCAGTTTCTCGAACGGCCCACTGGAGCGGCGGGTGGAGAAGGCTTTGGAAATG
>JAFDHF010000027.1 GCA_019308905.1 Deltaproteobacteria bacterium | reverse complement strand
ATAAATGTGGCGATCTCCGTTCTGTTTTGGTACCATGGGGTTAGCAACAAACAAAACCCGAAACGGAGGGCGCCACATGGCTATTATACCACAGGGTCGGTTATTTTCGTGGAAACAAATTGAAGCTCGCTCGGATTTGGATCGGTTACGGATGGTATTGGCGGTGATACCGGATGAGGGGTTGATGCGCAGGCTTGAGGGGTTACGTGGTAAGGGGAGGGATGACTATCCGGTTCGAGCGGTATGGAACTCTCTGTTGGCGGGGGTGGTATATGAGCATGGGTCTGTGGCTTCGTTGCGTCGGGAGCTGTTGCGAAATGGGGAGCTTCGGGAGCTATGTGGTTTTGACTCTCACAAGGGGGCTCGTGCTGTTCCATCAGAGAGTGCCTACACGAGGTTTATAAGGAATCTATTTCGGTGTATTGGTGAGATTGAGGCTATGTTTGATGAGCTTGTTGATGGGTTGGGGGAGGTTCTTGCGGAGTTGGGGAGGCATTTGGCCATTGACAGTAAGGCCATTCGATCTGCGGGCAGGCCTTCGGGCAAGGCGCCAGATGGCAGGCGGGATGGGGATGGGGATTGGGGGATAAAGGCTTACCAGGGCAACCGTACCGATGGCACTGTATGGGAGCGGATCAAGCGTTGGTTTGGCTACAAGGTTCATCTCATTGTAGACACTGTCTATGAGATACCTCTGGGCTATGAGGTGAGTCGGGCATCGGTCTCAGACACCACGCGTTTAGTACCTATGGTGGAACGACTCAAGCAGAGCCACGGGTGGCTATTGGATCGGGCTGAGGATCTCTCGGCGGACAAGGGGTATGACTCCGAGCGGAACAACCGCGAGCTCTATGACACCTATGGGATCAAGCCCGTGATTGACATTCGCCATGACTGGAAGGACGGTGAGCAGACTCGTCCTCTATATGCTGATCGTGACACCAGGTATGTGACCGACCAGGACGGATCGATCTTCTGTGTGCGTCGATCGGTTATGGATGCTCGGGTTACCGAGACGGTACCCATGGTCTTTTATGGGTTTGAAAAGGACCGAGGGACTCTCAAGTACCGGTGTCCAACTGCCCTGTATGGATGTGAATGTGCGGAGGGGGATGGGTGTTTGCAGACTGAATATGGGCCTATTGTGCGTGTGCCTCTGGGATTGGATCGTCGGAGGTTTGTGCCTGTGCCCCGGGCAACATACAAGTGGAGGAGGCTCTATGGGAGGCGGACGGCGGTTGAGCGGGTCAACAGTCGTCTTGATGTCTCTTTTGGGTTTGAGCGTCACTATATCCGGGGGATGAACAAGATGAGGGTTCGGATGGGCATGGCACTTGTGGTGATGCTCTCGATGGCCCTTGGCAGTATAGAGGTTGGCCGGCTCGACCGGATGCGGTCGTTGGTCTGGAGCACGAGGCTACGCCGGGCGGCCTAGGGGTTGAGAAGCTTCTGGCTCGTGAGACAACCGGGGCAGAGGTGCGTCCGAATCGGGGAAAGACGGCAATGGTTATGGCTGTTTAGGGTTGATCAGGCCATTTCCCATAAGATGATTCCCCGATACAGCCCATTCTTGGGACCAAAACCAATCCCCGAAGGTTACAGCGCAAATAGCTCTTACGGTTTTTCCCCTTGAAATATTGATGACCTTGGTGTACTATACCGTCCATTGCTGGTTTGGTGAGAGGAATTGGGTTTTTCAAAAGGGAGGGCGATCCGAAGAGGGCGTGGATAAACCTAGGCAAAAAGGAGGAAAGGGTATGTCGGAACTCTATGGGAAAATTTCGGAGGTACTGATCGCGGGCAATATCGAGGAGGTCAAAAAGCTCACCCAGCAGGCCTTGGACGAGGGTTCTGAGGCCCATGAAATCCTTTCGCAGGGGCTTCTGCCTGGCATGGACATAGTGGGTCAGCGTTTCAAGGCTGCTGAGATGTTCATACCGGAGGTCCTGCGTTCGGCCAAGACGATGCACGCTGCCATGGAGATACTGAGGCCTCTCCTATCCGAGAGTGATGCGGCGGGAGCAGGGACTGTTATTATGGGTACGGTGGAAGGAGACCTGCACGATATAGGGAAGAACCTGGTAGGGATGATGCTTGAGGGCGCGGGCTTCAAGGTAGTGGATTTGGGAGCGGATGTAAAGCCCCAGTCTTTTGTGGAAGCAGCCAAGGAGCACAAGCCCAACATCCTGGGAATGTCGGCTCTGCTGACGACGACCATGCCGAAGATGGGCGAGACGATCAATGCTCTGAAGGAGGCGGGCATTCGGGATCAGATCAAGGTCATGGCAGGAGGAGCTCCTGTGACGCAGGATTTTGTCGAAGAGATCGGGGCCGATGCTTACGGCTCCAACGCGACGGCTGCGGTGGAAAAGGCAAAGGAGCTGGTGGGCAAATAGGTCCATCCCGGTTCTTGAGACAGGATTCCCGAGGTGCAGACCTTTCCCGGGCACGTAGGTGCGATCTCTGAACGGAGGCAAGGTTGGTCCGAGGGTAGGTGCTGGCCTTGTAGGTTTGGATCCGAGATACAGGGGAGGAGTAAAGGAGCGAGAGGACGGTCGAGCCCTTTTTCAGAGGGCATGCCTCTGTCGCTGGTTCCGGGGGAGACTCGAGTAGGATGAACCAGGGAAAGGTCCTGTGGCCCGTTTTTTTCTTTTGAGGAAAAAGGCGGGCCTTTTTTGTCCCTATGAATATTTTCTATTGACCTTTTTGTTGCGAAGCGTTAATAGTGACTCGGGACTTTTCCTTGATCCGTAGCCTTGGCGCCGCGGGGTGATCGAAGATGCAAGGGTTCTCCCCGAAAAGAGGTGCTGCCTCGATTGTGCACAGGGGTTCCATGCTCGGCGAACTCGACAAGAGGATCATCCTGGAACTCCAGAAGGACGGGAGGACGTCTTTCAAGACCATAGCGAGAAGGCTCGAGGTCTCAGACGGGACCGTCCGCTCGCGGGTGGGGAGAATGATCCGCCATAAGGTCCTCCGAATAGCGGCCTCTATCAACCCCTTTGTCTTTGAGAACGGGATCGCCGCCCTAGTGGGGATGCAACTAGAGAAGAGGACCCACAAGGAGACCATGGCAAGGATCTCCCGGCTTCACGGGGTTACATCGGTGTGCAATGTTACGGGGAGGTACGATCTTCTCGTCCGGGTTTTCTTTGAATCCCGGCAGGAATTGAGAAGATTTCTCGTGGATGAGCTCTCCAGAATCGGTGGGATCAATACGACCGAGACCTTTGTGTACCTGGACGCCATCAACGAATGGACTCGACTCGCCGATGGGGAGTAAAATGCTTCTGGGTCCTATGTGGGCGTGTCGGTTTCGGGACGCGGGCCGGGTGCCCGGGGGACTTTGATGACGCGAAGGCGTCGGAAATCGATGGAAAGGAGGAAAACATGGATCGGACATTGAGGGGGATCTTGGAAAAGGAGATGGGAGAGGTTCGATCCGCGGGCCTTTACAAAGAAGAGAGAGTCATTCTAACCCCCCAGGGATCTCGGATCAAGGTTCCCGAAGGGGAGGTGATCAACCTCTGTGCCAACAACTATCTCGGGCTGTCGTCCTACAAGGAGGTTGTGGAAGCTGCGCGGAAGGGGCTGGAAGAGCGTGGCTTCGGTATGTCCTCGGTTCGCTTCATCTGTGGAACCCAGGACATCCACAAGGATCTGGAGAAGAAGATCACCGAGTTTCTCGGTACAGAAGACACCATCCTCTATTCCTCCTGTTTCGATGCGAACGGCGGCCTCTTCGAGGCCCTTCTGGGGGAGGAGGACGTGGTTATCAGCGATGCCCTCAACCATGCGAGTATCATCGACGGAATCCGGCTGTGCAAGGCGAGCCGGAAGAGATACGCCCATGCCGACATGGCCGATTTAGAGAAACAGCTGAAGGAGTCATCGGGCTCCCGGGTGAGAATGATCGCCACAGACGGAGTCTTCAGCATGGATGGGGATTTCGCACCCTTGGACAAGATCTGTGAACTGGCGGAGGCCTATGATGCGGTCGTGATGGTGGACGACTCCCATGCCACCGGTTTTGTCGGAAAAAGCGGGCGCGGTACACCAGAGTACTTCGGTGTGGGGGATAAGGTGGACATCATCACCTCTACCCTGGGCAAGGCCCTGGGCGGGGCGACCGGGGGGTTCACCACCGGCAGGGCCTTCATCGTCGAATACCTCAGGCAGCGTTCCAGGCCGTATCTCTTTTCCAACTCGGTGGCGCCTCCCATCGTTTATGCCTCTCTCTGTGCGATCGATCTGATCAGCCGGAGCGACGAGCTGCGGAAGACACTGGAAGAGAACACGCGCTATTTCCGCAGTGAGATGCGGGCCAAGGGGTTCGACATCACAGACAGCCCCCATCCGATCGTCCCGATTATGCTGGGGGATGCCAAGCTGGCCCAGGATATGGCCCGTGATCTGCTGGGAGAGGGAATCTACGTGATCGGGTTCAGCTACCCCGTGGTCCCCAAGGGAAAGGCGAGAATACGGGTCCAGGTTTCGGCAGCCCATACCAGGGAGGAACTGGACAGGGCGATCGAAGCGTTTACCCGTGTGGGAAGACGATATGAGGTGATAAAGTGAAGGCCATAGTGAAGGCGAGACCAGAGCCAGGAGGGCTGGAGTTTCGAGACGTGCCGGTCCCGGAGCCCGGCTTCGGCGAGGTGCTTCTTAAGAACAGGGCTGTAGCGATCTGCGGCACGGATCTCCACATCTACAACTGGGACGCCTGGTCCCAGAAGAGGGTGAAGATTCCGACTATCCTGGGCCATGAGTTTGCGGCCGACGTGGTCGGAGTCGGGCAGGGGGTCAAACACGTCAAAGAAGGCCAGTATGTTTCAGGCGAAGGCCATCTCGTCTGCGGCTTCTGCGACAACTGCCGGACCGGCAAGGGCCATGTCTGCTACAACTGGAAGGGGCTGGGTTACGACGTGGACGGGGCGTTTCGCGAGTACTTCGTGATGCCCGAGGTGAACATCTGGGAGAACGATCCTGAGACGCCGGCAGCCTCTGCGGCTATCCAGGATCCTCTGGGCAATGCCGTCCACACGGTCTTTTGTGCCGACTGTGTGGGAAAGACGGTAGCTGTCTATGGCCTGGGGGCGGTGGGGCTCTTGGCCGTGGCGACCCTCAAGGCCATCGGGGCTGCCGAGATCTTCGCCTTCGGGCGGCGGAACGAGTACCGCCTGGACCTGGCCCGGAAGTTAGGAGCCCACCACGTGATAAAGACGGCGGAGACCGATCCGGTGGACTATATCAAGTCGCACACAGGGGGTGTCGGGGTGGACGTGGCGATGGAGATCGCGGGTACGACGGACGCGATCCTGGCAGCCATCCGATCGGTCAAGATGGGTGGAGACGTGGTCTTGCTGGGTATTCCAAACAAGGAGGTTCCTGTAGATTTTGCAGCCGACGTGGTCTTTCGTGCCGTATCGATCCACGGAATCACGGGCCGCCGGATCTGGGACACATGGTTCAAGATGAAGGGCCTTCTCAAGTCGGGCAGCCTCAACATAGGGCCTGTGATCACCCATCGATTCCCCTTTGACGAGTATGAGAGGGGATTCGAACTGATGAAGACCGGCAACTGTGGAAAAGTGGTGCTGGAGCTCTAACGCCTGCCGCCTCCAATAGGCCGGTGCCGGTGCTCTTGGACAGATGTCGTATTTGTTGCCGAGAACCCTCGGATCAGTCTCATATTCGATGAAAAAGGTCGGTGTTATAGTCAACCCAGTCGCTGGGATGGGCGGGAGAGTGGGCCTCAAGGGGAGCGATGGAATCGACACTCTGAGGAAGGCCAGAGAACTCGGCGCGGTGCCCGAATCCCCTCGGAGAGCGGTAGATGCCCTGAAGATTGTCTCCACGATCAAGAACCGGATCGAAGTGATTACCTATCCCCATGAGATGGGGGAAGATGAATCCCGCGAGTGTGGCTTTTGTCCTACCGTGATTGGATCCATAAGGAGTGGCGAGACGACCCCGGAGGATACTGAGACTGCGGCCCGTGAGATGGCGGGTGCGGGTGTGGATCTGATACTTTTTGCTGGAGGGGATGGGACGGCCAGAATCATCTACAATGCGGTTGGGGATAAAATAGCGGTCCTGGGTATACCAGCAGGGGTGAAGATACACTCCGCGGTCTATGCCGTCACCCCCCGGCATGCAGGAGAAGTGGCGGTCAGGTTCTTGCAAGGTGGGTTGCAACGGGTCCGCGAATCAGAGGTCATGGACGTGGATGAGGAGGCTTTCCGGGAAGATCAGATCAGCGCTAGGTTGTACGGTTACCTCAAGGTGCCTGAAGAGCGACGGTTTGTTCAACGTGCCAAATCCGGAGGCATCCACTGCGAGAGGGAGACTCTCCAGGGTATTGCGGCTGGTGTCATAGACGGCATGGAGGAGGACTGCTTCTATATCATCGGACCGGGTACGACGACCAGGGCGATCATGGAGGCTCTGGGAATCAGAAACACCCTGCTGGGTGTGGACGTCATACTGAACAAGCAATTGGTTGCCGGTGACGTGAGTGAGGGCAGACTGCTGGATCTGATCCAAGGGAAGAGGTCGAAGATCGTGGTGACGATCATAGGGGGACAGGGACATATCTTCGGGAGAGGCAATCAGCAGATAAGTTCCCGCGTGATCCGGGAGGTGGGAAAGGACAGGATCATCGTTATCGCTACCAAGGAGAAGATCGCCTCCCTGTATGGGAGGCCTTTACTCGTCGACACTGGTGATGAGGATCTGAACCGCATGCTCAGCGGCTACATGAGGGTGACGACTGGATTCGGCGAGTGTGTGATGTACAAGGTGGGATACGGTTGAGGCGGGTTCGGATAGAGAACGTTTGATGGGACCCTTGCTGTCATTGGGACGAAGAATCCGCAGAGGCGTTGAGTGTTGTTGCGATTTCAGAGGCCGAAGGCGAAGTGGAAGGCTGGATCTGCTACCGAAAGGGGGTGAGGCCAGTCCTGGATTTCTCTGTTGAACATCCTTCTGGATGGTGTGCTTTTGTTTTACCACTCTTAACTCCGGGACCGGTTCCCGGGAAAAGACCCAAGCCAAGCTGGATGGAGGTGATTTCGAGGATTGCCGGATTGGGTCGCCCGATCATTTCACACGCAGGGGGGGTGTAAAGATGGACAAGAGAGAAAGGAAAAAGAACTCCTTTGAGGAACAGACCTACGAGTTTGCCCGGCAATGGGCAAGGGGAATAGGCAGAAGGGAGTTTCTCAAGTACGCGGGTGTGAGTGCAGGAGCGGCAGCCTTGGGGCCCTATCTGTCTGCGGGCACCAGAGGGAGGGTTCCTGTGGCCGAAGCGGCGGGGACTCCAAAGAGGGGTGGTGTGATCAAGATCGGACGGATCTCCGATTCCGACACGCTCGATCCCCAAAAGACGACGTTGCTGGCCGCTCATGAGATAATGACCCAGATCTACGACCCGCTTATCTACCTCGATGCTGCAGGCAAGGTCTTCCCGGCTTTGGCCAAATCGTGGGAATTTTCCAACGATAACAAGACCGTTACGTTCAAACTGGAACAGGGTGTGAGGTTCCACGATGGAAGCCCCTTCAACGCCGCGGTCATGAAGTGGACGGTGGAGCGGCAGCTTGCCAAGGAGACTGCATCTCCGACAGCCTGGATGCTGGGTCCTATCGAATCGGTTCAGGTTATCGATGAGTACACGGTTGCATACAACTACAAGGAACCCTTTGTACCGCTTTGGGTCGGGCTCAGCTACTCCTACTGCGCTCCCATCAGCAAGACGGCCGTGGAGAAGCTCGGCGACGATTTCGGTCGCAATCCCGTGGGGACCGGGCCATTCAGATTCGTCTCCTGGGAGCCGGACAAGGGCATCACTCTAAAGAGGTACGAAGATCACAGAGTGGCCAGCCCATATTTCAGAAACAGAGGAGCCCCTTATCTGGACGGAGCCCAGTTTATCGTTATCCCTGAAGACGCGACCCGTCTATCTGCGCTTCGATCAGGTGACATCGATATGATTGCAGGGAGCGATGCCGTTCCGATCGACAAGATCCAGGCACTCCAGAGGACAAAGGGCATACAGGTCGAGACGGCTCCCCAAGTCGGCTTGGTCTACGCGTATATCAACACGACCTACGGTCCTCTTGGGGACAAGAGGGTAAGGAAGGCCATCAATTTTGCCGTGGACAAGCAGAAGATGATCAAGCTGGTCCTGGGGGGCAACGCCCAGCCGGCCTACAGCCCGGTGGCATCGGCCTACTCGTCGGTCTACTATGCCGATGTAAGGAAGATCGGGTACGACTATGATCTCCAAAAGGCAAAGGCCCTGATGAAGGAGGCCGGCCAGGAGGCGGGGTTCAAGATGGATTTCCTGCTGCTGGACGGCCCTATTTTCAGGCGAATCGGTGAGGTCGTGAAGGAGGATTTGAGCAAGATCAACATTGATGTGCGGCTCCAGTCGCTCCCGGTTGCGGAGCTGTTCGCCAAGGGGCCGGAAAAGGCCTCTGGGATGTATTTCTTCTGGTACACCTACAGCGATCCGGACATCGTCTATCAGATGCTGCACTCGGGCGAATCTATCTGCTGGTCGTTCCATGAGAACCCTGAACTGGACCGACTCATCGAGAAGCAGCGTGTGGAGTTCGATCCTGAAAAACGGAAGAGGATTTTCCATAGGATTCAGGAGATCGCCGTTGACGAGGCGTACTGGCTATACCTCTATGAGGGCAAGTACATCGGCGCAATGCGAGATTATGTGCATGGTGTGTGGTTCGATCCACTGGGCTTCATCCATCTCCAGGACATGTGGATGGACAAAGCGTAGATTCTAGGGTAGGGCAGTTCGGGCAATCTCACCCCGAACTGCCTGCCTGTCTGACAATAAGAGTGAAGAAGGCCCTTTCAGCTCTTCTCGAACGCGGAACTTTGAGAAGCGCATGATCGTTTTTCTCATCAGAAGGACGGTCCACTCCATCCTGGTCATAGTGGCCGTTCTGTTCATCGTGTCCATTCTGGTCAGAGTCATCCCGGGTGACCCGGTCGATGTGATCATGGCGGGCAATCCAGGGATTACCGAGGCCCAGAAGGACGAACTGCGCCGACAGCTCGGCCTCAAGGATCCCATCCTCGTTCAGTTCTTCAGATATGTGCAAGGGGCAGTCCGAGGCGACCTCGGCGTGTCGCTCCGCTACAGGACCTCCTCTGCGACCCTGGTGATGGAGAGGCTGCCGGCTACGATCGAGCTGACTCTCTTCTCCATGGCTATTGCGGTAATCATAGCCGTCCCCCTTGGAATCATAACGGCCTTGAGGCAGGACAGTGCCCTGGACTACGGCGGCACCGTCTTCGCCATCATCGGTGTGTCGACTCCGAATTTCCTGCTGGGTATTCTGCTCATTCTGGTCTTCTCCGTGGAGTTGGGTATTCTGCCGGCTTCAGGTCAGGCAGACCCGATCCTCACGGCTCTGGGCAAGCTCGTAACTGGCCGGGGCTCTGAGTCTCTCCTGAAAAGCCTGGAGCACCTGATTCTGCCGGGTATCGCCCTGGGCATGTCCGTAGCAGGGGCGAATGTGAGAATGATCAGATCTGCGATGCTTGACGTGATTCGTACCGACTATGTCCGGTTTGCCAAGGCAAAGGGACTGCCGGGAAGGATCGTCTTTGTCAAACATGCTTTCAGAAATGCGCTCATCCCGACGGTTACGATTCTTGGGATCCAGCTCGGGCAACTGCTGGGGGGCACCTTTGTGCTTGAGAATGTGTTTGCCTGGCCGGGGATAGGAAGGCTTGCGGTGCAGGCTATCTTTTGGAGAGACTATCCGCTCGTACAGACCGTTGTACTCGTCGCGGCCGCCATGTTTGTGATAATCAATTTTCTTGTCGACATCATCTATCACTACATCGACCCGCGCATCAGGTATGAATAAGAGAGGATAGCAATGGCTGACTCCAGGAAGGCGACTGGGATTGACCGTGACAGGGGGCCGCTATGGAGGCTGCCAAAGAGGCGTGTCTCATTCTCCCGCGATTACTTGGGAGAACTGAGAAGAAGCAAGAAGGGAATGACCGGGGCCGTCCTGCTGGCAGCGGCGGTAATGGTAGCGATCTTTGCGCCGTGGATCGCGCCGTACAGTCCGGCCGAGCAGTCTGTTGAAAGCCAGTTCGCTCCACCGGTATTCTTGTCGGGCGGAAGTTCGGCTCACATATTTGGCGCCGACAACCTCGGAAGAGACACGTTCAGTCGCACGGTGTACGGTACCAGGATCTCCCTGGGTGTGGGCTTTATCGTCATCGTCGCAGCGGTCTCTGTTGGAGCCGTGATAGGAGCTATCTCCGGCTACTTTGGAGGAGTCGTGGATAGTATCATCATGCGCATCGGCGACTTCCAACTCTCCTTTCCCATGATTCTGGTCGCCATCGTGGTCATGGCGATTCTCGGCCCGGGATTCTGGAGCATGGTGATCGCCCTGGTCATTGCCATTTGGGTGAACTACGCGCGCCTCGTGCGTGGTGAGACACTGAAACTGAGGGAACTTGAATACGTGCTGGCCGCCAAGGCCATTGGGGTCGGGAGTTTCAAGATCATACGGGGGCACATTCTTCCCAATGCCCTGCCGGCCATCATCGTGCTCGGCACCCTGGACATTGCGTGGGTGATCATTTTCGAGGCCGCACTGAGTTTTCTCGGCCTGGGAATCCAGCCTCCCACGCCGTCTTGGGGGGTCATGTTGAGTGAAGCCAGAAACTTCCTCTATGAAAGCCCCTGGATGACCATATTCCCCGGAGCCGCCCTTTTTGTAACATGCGTCGGGGTGAACCTCCTGGGCGACTGGCTCCGCGACACCTTTGATCCGAAATTGTTCAAGCTGTGAAGGAGAGCCGGACGTGAACGATGTGGTGCTGGACATTCAGGGGTTGAAGACGCAGTTTGTGACCAAGAAGGGCGTGGTGCGGGCCGTGGATGGGGTCGACCTGCAGGTGCGAAGGGGCGAGACTCTGGGGCTCGTGGGAGAGAGCGGTTGCGGCAAGACCGTGATAGGGCTTTCCATATTGGGGCTCATCGAGTATCCCGGACGGATCGTCGAGGGCAAGATACTGTTCAAAAACGAAGACCTGGTCACAAAGAGTACCTCCGAAATGCGGCGACTGCGGGGGGACAGGATCTCAATGATATTTCAGGACCCAACGGTTACGCTCAACCCTGTGCTTCGGATCGGCGACCAGGTGGCCGAAGTATTCCGTTTCCACCGCGGAATGGACAGGAAAGAGGCGGTCCAAAAGGCGGTTGAAGTACTCGGTCTTGCAGGGATCCCATCACCGGAGGAGCACATGGATCGCTACCCCTTCGAGTTCAGCGGAGGGATGCAGCAAAGAGTCATCATCGCGATCGCCGTGGCCCTCGATCCAGAGCTCTTGGTCGCTGATGAGCCGACGACGGCTCTCGACCTCACCATTCAGGCGCAGATAATCGACCTCATGAAGATGCTCAGGGAGGAGAAGAAGAGCTCGATCATCCTGATCACACACGACATGGGAGTTGTGGCAGAACTATGCGAAACCGTGGCTGTCATCTATGCCGGTAACATCGTAGAACAGGCGGATCTGGCTACGATTCTGCAAAGTCCCAAGCATCCCTATACAGTCGGACTGATTGAATCGATACCCAAGCTGGAGAAGCACGGTGCGGGAAGACTCAAACCAATACCCGGCGTTCTGGCAGAGCCGATAGCCCCCCCGCCGGGTTGCAAATTTCATCCAAGGTGCTCGCACGCCATGCCGGATTGCAGCCGCATTAGGCCGGCTATGCATGAGATATCGCCGGGTCACCGGGTCGCCTGTCACCTGCATTAGTAGGGACTCAAGATGGCAAGGGAGCTCTTGCAGATACGAGGTCTCAAGAAATACTTCCCCGTGGGCAGTGGTTTGTTGTCCGGCATGATCAGGAAGAGGCCGGTAGTCCACGCGGTCGATGGCGTGAGTTTCGACATACGCGAATCAGAGACCTTCGGTCTGGTAGGTGAGAGCGGTTGTGGGAAATCGACTACGGGAAAGCTCATCCTCAGGCTGATCGATCCGAGTGGCGGAAACATTCTCTTTGACGGCCGGGACATATCCGAGTTGTCAGGGCCGGCGCTACAGAGGATGCGGAGGAGGATCCAGATCGTCTTTCAGAATCCCTATGCATCGCTCGATCCCCGGTGGACGGTCGAAAGGATACTGGGAGAACCCTTGGAGACCCACGACATTGTTCCAAGGGGTGAGATGAAGGAGAAGATAGCCGATCTTCTCGAAGCAGTCGGGCTTGATGCAGACCACATGTACCGGTATCCTCATCAGTTCAGTGGAGGCCAGCGTCAGAGAATCGGCCTGGCCCGGGCATTGGCCGTGAATCCGGATCTTCTGGTGGCCGACGAGCCGGTATCGGCTCTCGACGTGTCCATACAGGCCCAGGTGCTCAACCTGATACAGGATCTGCGTGAGAATTTTCATCTGAGCATCCTCTTCATCTCCCACGATCTCAGCGTGGTGAAGTATATCAGCGACAGAGTGGGGGTCATGTATCTCGGAAAGCTGATCGAAGTGGCACCGGTGAACGAGCTGTTCGACCGGCCCATTCATCCCTACACGCAGGCCCTTCTGTCCGCGATCCCCGTTGCAGAGGTGGGAGAGAAAAAGGCGCGGATCGTCCTGAAGGGCGACGTGCCCAGTGCGATAAATCCGCCGGCCAACTGCCGGTTCCGGACCAGATGTCCGGCGGTGAGTCGCATTTGTGCCGAGGTCGAGCCAAAGCCTGTGGATGTCGGAAACGATCACATGGTGGCATGCCACCTGGCGTCCTGAAGGGGCAAAGACCCGGTTGTCAGGCCCGGGAATCTACAGGGAGCTAAGAAAAATGGAAAGGCAGAGAAGCACGGTGCTGAACAAGATCGATGAGATACGGGATGATGTGCTGGAGATTCTCAAGGAGATTATCCGTATACCGAGCATAACACCCAAGTACCCGGGAGTAAGAAGGGAGGAAGTTCTCGGCGGAGAGACGCTCTGCAATCAGACGCTTTCCCGGTTCTATGAGCAGATTGGGTGTAGGGTCGATTTATGGGAGGAGGAAAGGGATCGCGCGAATCTTGTGGGTGTCCTGGAAGGAGTGGGCGGAGGCAGGTCTCTCATATTCAACGGGCATATTGATATCGTGCCTCCGGGGCCACGGGAGGATTGGAAATGGAATGACCCCTATAGCGGGAGGGTGGAGGACGGCAGACTCTACGGCCGGGGGTCATGCGATATGAAGGGCGGAATCGTGGCTCAGTATGCGGCTGCCCGGGCCCTGGTTGAGTGCGGTATACGGTTGAGAGGGGATCTCATCTTGGAGAGCGTGGTGGGGGAAGAGACCATGGACCATGAGGCAGGGACGAGTGCCGCCGTCAGACGAGGTTACCGGGCAGACGGCGCCATAGTCTCTGAACCCACCTCCGGCTCGACCCGAGTCGCCGTTGCCCCTGCCAGTGCGGGGATGCTTTACATGACCGTAACTTGTCCAGGGGTCGCGGGACATCCGGGTGCCAGATTTCAGTTTGTCCGTGCTGGGGGGGCGGGCCCCTCGGCCGGCGTCAATGCCGTCGAAAAGGGGGTCTTGGTTCTAAAGGCTCTACAGGATCTGGAGAAACAGTGGGGCTTTTCCAAGAGGCATCCCCTCTTCCCACCTGGGTATTTCACCCTCCACCCCGGAGTGATCGTCGGGGGTCCGCCCGGTCCCCTTGTACCGTTCATAGTTTCGACATACTGCCGGACCGAGTATATCATCTGGTATCCTCCCCAGGAGCCCGTGGAGATGATAAAGGAAGAGGTAGCTGACTACATTGCCAAGGCTGCGGCTCTCGACCCTTGGTTGGCGGAGCACCCGCCTCGGATCGAATGGAAAAACCACTGGCCGCCCTATGAAATCGACGAGGATCACCCGATAGTGCGCACTTGTGCGGCTTGCCGCGATGAGGTCGCCAGGGGAACACCAGAATTTAGGGAGGGGCGCTCCATACAGGGATTTCTCGCGGTATGTGATGCCACGTTTCTCAACCAGGCTGGAATCCCCACGATTACGTGCGGCCCTGGTGCCTGTTCCATCGCCCACCAGTGCAATGAATCCCTGCCCATCGACGAATTGGTGTTTGCGGCTAAGACCTACGCGCTGGCGGCAATGGACTGGTGCGGAACGAGCTGAGGATCGATCCGGCCAGGTGGTGCCAGGCGGCTCGGGCCTGGCTTCTGCTGAGCCGGCGAAGATTAGGAGAGATGCCATGGAAAAGAAGGTGTATCCCTACATACCGAACTCCGCCCCGAAGGTGAGGACTGGGATGCTTAGAGAGATCGGCGTGAAGGACGTGGGGGAGCTTTACAGCGAGATTCCCCCAGGACTCAGGCTGGACGGGCGTCTGAAGATTCCGGAGCCCCTCCTTTCCGAATTCGATCTAAGGCGACACGTTGAATCTCTGCTGTTCAAGAACAAGACCTGCAAGGAATACATCAACTTCCTGGGTGGTGGCTGCTGGCAGCATTTCGTCCCGGCGGTTTGTGATGAGATCAATTCTAGAGGGGAATTCCTGACGGCTTATGCCGGCGGTACCTATTCAGATCACGGAAAGCACCAGGCGTGGTTCGAGTTCCAGAGCCTGCTGGCCGAGCTCATCGACATGGATGTCGTCGGGTTTCCCACATACGACTGGTCTACGGCTGCCACCAGCTCGGTGCTCATGGCGTGCAGGCTCACGAATCGTAAGGAGATTATTGTTCCACGGAATCTCCATCCAGAAAAGCTCTCCCAGATGAAGAACTTCTGCAAGGCGGCCGCCAGTGTCCGGCAAGTGGGGTATGACACTCGAACAGGCCAGATGGACCTGGAGGACTTGAGGGAAAAGGTTTCATCTGCGACTGCAGCGGTCTACTTCGAGAACCCCGGTTATCTGGGCGGCATTGAGAGTCACGGCAGGGAGATCTCACGGATCGCACATGCCAACGGGGCTCTTTCGGTCGTGGGAGTCGATCCCATATCCTTGGGCCTGCTGGCCCCGCCAAGCAAGTACGGGGCCGACATCGTCTGTGGAGACGTGCAACCCCTCGGAGTGCACATGTATTGCGGCGGCGGGCTCTGTGGTTTCATCGGAAGCAGGGACGACGAGAGATATATGGCCGAATACCCCACCCTGCTGGAAACCATCGGCCCTACCGAGCGTGAAGGAGAATGGGGGTTCGGCTGGGCGACCCTGGAGCGGACCTCGTATGTGAAGCGGGAGCTTTCTGAGGATTTTACTGGAACATCGACAGGCCTCTGGGCAATAACCGCTGCCGTCTATCTGGCCCTTCTGGGTCCTCAGGGCATGCGGGATGTGGGTGAGGCCATCATGCAAAAATCCCATTATGCCATGAAGCGGTTGGCCACCCTTGACGGGGTGAGAGCCCCTGTCTTTGAGTGCGCAACATTCAAGGAATTTGTCGTCAATTTTGACGACACGGGTAGGTCTGTAAAGGAGATCAACATGGCTCTGCTTGACGAGGGAATCTTTGGAGGCAAGGATCTGTCAGAGGACTTTCCTGAACTCAGCCAGAGTGCACTCTATTGCGTGACAGAGGTGATCTCTAAAGAGAACATCGACAGGCTGGTCACATCCCTGGGAGAGGTTCTGCGATGAAAAAAGGTAAGACACTGCTCAAGGAGAACTACCATGCGGCCCGGTGGCAGGAACCCCTTATCATGGAGATGGGAAGCCCGGGTGAGAGGGGGGTCTATCCGCCTCAGGTCGAGGAAGAGGTCAGGGAGGCTGTGGGTGATGTGCTTTCAACCATACCGGAAGGAATGCGGCGGGAGGGATTTCCCGGGCTTCCGGAAGTGGCCCAGCCTCACGTTCTCAGGCATTTCATACGGCTTTCCCAGGAGACAATGGGAACAGACGTCAATATCGATCTCGGCCTTGGCACGTGCACAATGAAATACAGCCCAAAAGTCAACGAAACCCTGGCCAGAATGGCTCAAATGGCCGACATCCATCCCCTCCAGCCCGATGTGACGATCCAGGGTATCCTTGAGATTGCCTATCGATTCGGCAAGATCCTGGGGGAGATCTGCGGGATGGATTCTTTCAGCTTTCAACCTGGGGGCGGCGCACCGGCCATATTCACCAATGCCTCTATCATCAGGGCGTACCATGAGTCCAAAGGGGAAGGGGACAAGAGGGACGAGATCGTTACAACTATCTTCTCACACCCTGCCAACGCCGCGGCCCCGGCAACAGCGGGGTATAGGCTGGTGACACTCTATCCCGATGAAGACGGTTATCCGGATCTCAGGGCTCTGCAGGCCGCAGTCTCAGAGCGGACAGCGGGTATGATGATAACGAACCCCGAGGACACCGGGATCTTCAACCCCAGAATCCGGGAGTACACCGATACGGTCCATGCCGTCGGCGGGCTGTGCGCCCTTGATCAGGCAAACGCCAATGGGATACTGGGCATTGCAAGGGCTCGGGATCTCGGCTTCGATCTCTGTCATTTCAACCTCCATAAGACCTTTTCCTCTCCTCACGGCTCTGAGGGACCGGGCTGTGGTGCCGTGGGCGTGAGGAAGGAGCTTGCCCGCTTTCTACCCGTGCCTGTGGTAGATTTTGACGGCAGCAGATACTACCTGAACTATGACCTTCCTCACAGTATCGGTAAGGTCAGGGCTTTTCTGGGAAATCTCCAGGTGGTTTTGAGGGCCTATGCCTGGGTCATGGCCTTGGGACCGGACGGCATAAGGACAGCTGCTGAAACCGCCGTGTTAAACAACAACTACCTCGCCAGGAAGCTGAGCCGGATTCGTGGAGTCTCCGTCCCTTACGCCAAGGGCAAGTTCCGGCTCCAGGAGGTGAGGTACAGCTGGGAGACGCTCAAGGAAGAGACAGGGATCGGCACGGAGGATGTGAACCGGCGGATCGTCGATTTTGGAGTGAACAACTACTTCACCAGCCACGAACCGTGGGTGGTGCCGGAACCTTTCACGCTGGAACCGACGGATTCATACTCCAGGAAGGATCTCGACGAATACGCCGAGATAGTCGGGCGGGTCTCTGATGAGGCGTATGGGAATCCGGATGTCGTCCGGTCCGCGCCTCACCGGACCTCGATAGCCAAGATGGATGAGAGCATCCTGCACGATCCCGGCAGAGTCGTCGTGACGTGGAGGGCATGGCTTAAGCGGAAGGCCGGAACCCGCTGAGCCTGGCAGGGGTACCTGATTGGAACTGGTCTTTTCTGTGCTCTGCCTGAAACTCGGGTGAGAGATTACCGCAAGGCGTCGCGAGCCCGGATTCTGGTTCGGCCCTTCGAAATGGGTCTGCAAGCACGACGAGCCGAGCCGCTCGAGTCCCGGTCTGCATTTTCAGAGGGAACAGAGGGAGATGAAGATAACCAGAATTACGACACGACGAGTCAGTATACCCTTCAGGAAACCCTTTGTTGTATGGAGGGGAGTTGTGGAAACGAAGGACCACGTCATCGTCCTTGTGGAGACAGACGAGGGGATCACGGGTATTGGGGAGGCTTCACCGTTCCTCTACTATGCCCCTGAGACGCAGGATGACGTGATCTCAATGATTCACAACTCTATAGGGCCGCTGCTCCGGGGCTTGGATCCCTTTGAGATGGAAAGGATCGACGATCTCCTCCAAAAGACGATCGACGGGCATTACTTCTCAAAGGCCGCCGTGGAGATGGCTTTGTGGGACATACTTGGTAAGAGGTTAGGGGTGCCTCTCTACATGTTGCTGGGAGGAAAGTTCCGCGAGGCTGTGCCGGTCGTGGCTATTTTGCAGAGTGGGGAGCCTGACCAGATGGCCCGGGAAGCGGAGGAGTGGGTCTCAAAGGGCTTCGGGCAACTCAAGGTGAAGATAGGGTTTGGCTGTGAAAAGGACGTCGCGAAGGTGGCGGCAGTACGGAAAGCGGTGGGAGACAGGATAAGTATCAGGGTCGATGCGGAGGAAAGCTATGACCTCAAGAGCGCATTGGCTGTGGCTCGCCGCTTGAGAGAACTTGACATCGAGCTGCTGTCCCAACCCATCCCGCGTCATAACTATCATGATATGGCCTTGCTCCGTGAATCCATCGACATACCGTTGGTAGTAGACGAAAGCATCGTAACCCCCGAGGACGTGCTCCTGGCGGCAAGGCTCGGAACCGGAGATATCGTAAACATCAAGGTCGTCAAGTCCGGCGGAATCCTCCGTTCAAAACGGATGGCAGCCATCGCAAGAGCGGCAGGCAAGGATTGCTTTGTGGGCAGCATGCTGGAGATGGGGCCGGGCACGATATTCGCAGGGCACCTTGCCATCTCTACGGCGAATGTAACCTACGCGAGTGAGATCATCGGACCTCTGCTGCTGGCAGACGACATACTCGCCGAGCCGGTCGTGGTCAAGAACGGAGCACTCCATCTACCGGATTTGCCGGGGTTGGGAATCGAGCTTGACAGTTCAAAGATGAAGAGGTTTTCCGGCTGATTCCCCCGTGCTCTTCTAGCGGCAGCCCTCCCATGGTCGTTCGACTTCCCTACGATACGCCGTGATCGGACTAAAACTCTCTGGGCTTGGCCAGGATCTCTCGAATCTTGATATCGAAGAACCTGTTAGAGGAGTCGGCCCCTATGATGACGGCGGTGTCGGCACCCCTGCTGGTTCCGGCTACGGCAACCACATCCGCGAAGGGAATCAGGCCGGCATCGGCTGCCATGGCGACTATCTCGACGCAGACCTTCATACCCTGGCCCAGCATCCTGAGTACATTGGCGATAAGATCCTGTTGCGAATAGCCCTGTTTTTCGCGGATCGCGGTTCCGGTGTTTCTGAGCACCATGGTGGCGGTGAGGACCCTACCTCCCAGGCCTACTATCCGGCGAGCCTTATCGGCGTCGAACTCGTCCTTTCCCGGTTCTTTGAATCCAACATTGTGGCTGACAACCACGAGGCTCACACCCGTTCCCTCGAGCATCTCCGCCATCTTCAGGCCGGTGTCACCACACGTTGAAGCCACGACTATGTGATTGATCTTCCTCTTGAGAGCCTCTTCCTTGGCGATCTGAAGGGTCGCCTCGGTATTCTCTGTCCCCGCTTTGTCGAAATACATGGCCTTCTCTCCCCCGTATCATCGATCGATCTTGAAGGCTGTGCCTCGGGCCCTCTCCCGGTCCCTCCCTATCTGCGCAACGTCGCATGCCGTCTCAGGGGTTTTAAGAGAAAATCGAGGGCGTCGAGAATACCGGGGAAGACCACGTCGGAGTTTTGCACGGTCTCTGAACTCGTCCCCTCGCGGCTCAGCACGCAGATCCCGAGGCAAGCCTCGCGGACCATGAAGCGGTCGTTGTATCCGTTCCCAACGGCCACGGTCCTTTCTGGCCCGATTTTTCTGATGAATTCGGCCTTTGCCTTCCCGGTATCCTCCCCTTCGATCAATACGATCTCTGCCCTTACCTTTCGCAGGACCTCCCTGGAGTTTCCCCTGGTATCCGCCGTCATCACATAAACGGTCGTTTTCTTGGCGAGGAGATTGAGTTTGTCCTTGGTCTTCGGGTGAATCCGTCCATCCACTGTGAGGGTGCCGTTGAGATCGAAGACGATCTGGTCGATCTCCCGTGTATCCCGACCCGGGGCGTCTATCTCTATCATTTGGAGCCTCCCCTCTCCCCGGGCTCATGGGGTGGAGTTCCGAGACTCCTCTGCCGGATGATCTCGTAGAGGACAATTCCGGCCGCCACGGATGCGTTGAGAGAGGATATCTCTCCCGCCATGGGGATGGAGACGGCAAGGTCGCAGGCATCCGATACCCTACGCCGTATCCCCCGGGCTTCGCTTCCTATAACCACTGCCAGATCCATTGTCATGTCCTCTCCGAAGATCGGCTTCCCTGCCTCGCCGCTCGTACCCACGATCCAGATTCCCTCCTGCTTCAACCTCTCCAGGGTGGATGCGATGTTGGTGACCCGGGCGATGGGGGTAAAGGCCGTGGCCCCGGCAGAGGCTTTCACCACGGCAGGTGTGATGCCCGCGGCTCCCTTCTTCGGGATGACGACTCCATGGGCCCCGAGGACATTGGCAGTCCGGATCAAGGCCCCGAGATTCTGTGGGTCCTGAATGGAGTCGAGCACGAGGATGAGTGCCCTCACGCCGCTTCTCCTCCACCGGGAAAGGAGTTCTTCCATGGACGCGTAATCACGGCCTTCGATCACGCCTATGACGCCCTGGTGAGCCCCGGTCTTCGCAAGGGTGGTGAGATCCCTCCTTTCCACATATCGGACGGCGACACGCTTTTGCCCGGCCAGGTCGATGATCTTCTCAGGCTGGCCTTTGCGGCTCCTGGCGATCAGGATTTCCCGTACCCTTGTCTCCGGGGCCTTGAGGGATTCGATCACGGGATGAATGCCGTAGATGAACTGCTTCATGCCGGTCCGGGGGGTTGGCCCTCCTGTCACACCCCTTCCATCTCCTCGACGATCCGTTCCACTGCTTCTACAGGGTCCCTTGCAAGGCGAATGGGCCGGCCGATGACCAGGTAGTCTGCCCCTGCCTGGAGAGCCTCTCCCGGAGTCATGACCCGTCTCTGATCGTGCTTTGCCGTTTCGGCAGGCCTGACCCCGGGTGTCACGAGAATGAAGTCCCTGCCGCACGCCCTGCGGATCAAGGCGATCTCACGGGGAGAGGCGACCACGCCGTCCAGTCCAGCCTCTTGGGCAAGGCGGGCGAGTCTCTCGACCTCTTCTTCGACGGAGGTGTCGATTCCCACGAGCTTCAAGGCGTCGGAATCGAGGCTCGTCAGGACCGTCACAGCCAGGACGGCGGGCTTCTCCATGCCGGTTTCCCCTGCCGCGGAACGGGCCCCTTCGGCGGCGGCCGCCATCATCTCGGGGCCGCCCATGGCATGCACATTGAACATGGCCACATTAAGCCTGGTGGCTTCCCGGCTGGCTCCACCCACCGTGTTGGGAATGTCATGGAACTTCAGATCCAGGAAGGTTCGCTGTCCCATCTCTCCGATCATTTCCACCACCCTGGGCCCGGCATGGGTGAAAAGCTCTTTGCCCACCTTGAAAAGTCCGACCCGGTCTCTGAGGATGCGTAGATACCGCTCTGCCTCGTAAAGATCAGGTACATCCAGGGCGAAGATGAGCCGATTCCGTGCCTGTTTCATGACCGTTTCTTCCCAGGTGTGATGAGAGACCGGCGGGCAAAAGGCTCTCCTGCCGGTGATTGTTCTTATAATGGATCAGAGGTGATTAGTCAATTCTTTTGTCGCGGGATATAATAGTTTCAGAATCGCCGATGATCGCCGGGGAGGGAAGATGGTGAGAGAGGATGAGATCGCCGAGGAGAACCGGCGGATCCGCCGCCTCAGGTTTCTCGTGGATTTCTGGCTGCAATTTATCATGCAGGCCGATCTCTCCCTGGACGAAGCCCTGAGGATTGTTGAGCACGTCAAGGACCATGCGTGCTTTCTCTTTCCCGGAAAGGGAGAGACCTTCGAGTTGATCTACAGGCCGAGGTTCATGAGGATCATCGAGGAGAGGTTCGGGCCCCTCCGCGGAGGGGAATAGTCCTGATCGACCGGTATTGCCCGGGTTAGTCCGGCATGTAGGAGCCGAGAATCTCTTCCACTCTGCGTGAGATTGTCTCTGAGGCACGGTCTATATCGAGAAGGGTTGTCTCCCCGGTCTCCCTATGGCGGACCTCGAGGCGGCCCTCGGCAAAGTTCCTCTCCCCCAGGGTTATCCTGAGGGGTATGCCGATTAGGTCTGCATCCTTGAATTTGACACCCGGGCGCTCTGCACGGTCGTCTAAGAGCACTTCAACGCCTCGGTCCTCGAGTTCGCCGGTGAGCCTTTCCGCGGTCTCCATGAGGCGGCGGTTCTGTTCATTTACCGGGACGATGCTCACGTGAAAGGGCGCCACTGACATGGGGAATATCACGCCGTCGGCGTCATGGTGCTGTTCGATGATAGCTGCGATGGTCCGGACCGGGCCGATGCCATAACATCCCATGACAATGGGTTTTTCGTTGCCCTTGTCATCGAGATATGTGGCATGCATGGCCTCGCTGTACTTTGTCCCGAGTTTGAAGACCTGCCCCACCTCGATGCCCCGATCGAACCTCAGGACCTCACCGCATCGTGGACACCGATCGCCCTCGACGGCCATTCGGATATCGGCGAAGCGGTCCACGTGAAAATCTCTGCCCCAGTTGACATTGATCAGGTGGGCGTCCTTCTCATTGGCTCCGGTGACGAAATTGACCATGTTTTTCAAGGCATAGTCGGCGATCAAGGGGATCTTCAGCCCGATCGGCCCTGCAAACCCTTTCGGCGAGCGGGTCTCTCTCTCCACTACCTCGTCGCTCGCCAGTTCCAGATGTGACGCATTGAGAACCGTCATGAGCTTGATCTCGTTGACATCGTGGTCGCCCCGGACCAGGGCTGCCACCGCTCCCCTGTCGGACTCGAAGATCAGGGTTTTGACGAGATTCTGGGGAGGGGTTTTCAGAAAATCGGAGAGGGCCTCGATGGTCTTTATCTCCGGGGTGGAGACCTTCTCCATCTCCCTTTTCTCCCTCTCGGGAGGGGATTGGTTGTCTGGCACGAAGATCTCGGCCTTCTTGACGTTGGCAGCATAATCACAAGAGGTGCAACTGGCGATCGTCTCTTCTCCGATTCCCGCCAGGGCCATGAATTCGTGAGAGAAGCTTCCCCCGATGAGACCTGATTCCGCTTCGACGGGCTTGAAGTTGAGCCCGCATCTTGTGAAGATGCGCCGGTAGGCTTCGTACATCTTCCAGTAACTCACACTGGAGGCCTCTTCATCCACGTCGAAGCTGTAGGCGTCCTTCATGATGAATTCACGGGAGCGCATGACCCCGAAACGGGGCCGGATTTCATCCCTGAACTTGACCTGGATCTGGAAGAGATTGAGCGGCATCTGCCGGTAAGAGCGTATCTCCCTCCGGGCAAGATCCGTGATGACCTCCTCATGGGTGGGTCCGAAGCAGTACTGGCGGTCGTGACGGTCGGTCATCCTGAGAAGTTCCTTGCCGTATTCCTGCCATCGGCCGGTCTCCTGCCAGAGTTCCGCGGGATGGACCGCCGGGAGATAGACCTCCTGGGCTCCCGCCCTGTTCATCTCCTCTCGGATGATAGCCTCCACCTTTCTGTACACCCTCCATCCCAGAGGAAGGAGGGCATAGATCCCGGAACTCACCTTGCGGATCATACCGGCCCGGAACATGATCTTGTGACTGACGATCTCTGCTTCCGCAGGGTCCTCCCGCAGAGTTGGAAGAAAGAACTGAGAGTAGCGCATAGGGGAGCTCCTCCGTAAGTATTCGAGCCATATACTCTTATCGGTTTCTCGCTCTTTGGTCAAGGCCTCGGGGTTCGAGGGAGCGGATCAGGCAAGCCGTGGGCAAGGAGAAACCTGAAGGCAGGCTCGAGGCCCGTGTCTTCTTTCATTGCGGATTCTTGGCATTCCCTCTGACAAACTCCCTTACGGTATCGGCGATCTGCCTCGGCTGGAGGCCATAAAGGCCAAGCAACTCCTCATAGGGCCCGGTATCGGCAAACCGGTCGTCAACGCCTATCATTTTCAGGGGCACGGGGAATTGCCGGACAAGCACCTCGGCCACGGCAGACCCTAGACCTCCTGTGAGGTAGTGCTCCTCGACGGTCACGATCTTTCCGGTCTCTCTGGCCGCCTTGACGATGATCTCCTTGTCTATGGGTTTGATCGTATGCATATCGATCAATCTGGGTTTGATGCCCTCCTTCTCGAGTATCTCTGCCGCGGAGTATGCCTTGGACAGCACGGTTCCACAGGCCACTATCGCGACGTCACTGCCGTCCCTGAGCAGCACACCCTTGCCGATTTCATACGGAAGGTCTTCTCCATGGAGTACGGGCATCGGGGGACTGCCGATCCTCATATAGAGGGGGCCCACGTGTTCAGAAGCCGCGTAAACCGCCTTTCTTATCTCGACCGGATCTCCTGGAACGAGAATGGTCATCCCCGGTATTGTCCTCATCAACGCGATGTCTTCGAGCGAGTAATGGGTCGGCCCCAGGGTGGAATAGGTGAGTCCTGAACACCTTCCAACAACCTTCACGTTCTGTCTCATATAGCCGAGGTCGATCTTGACCATTTCGAAGGGTCTTGCCGTGACAAAAGGGGAGATGGCGACCAGAAAAGGGATCTTCCCGGTTGTTGCAAGTCCCGAAGCGAATCCGATCGCTCCTTGCTCCATGATGCCGAACTCGATATGTCGTTCGGGGAATCTCTCTTTGAAGGGCCCCAAACCCGAACCTCCTGAGCTGTCTGTGGATATGGCCAGAACCCTTTCGTCCCTTTCAGCGACTTCAACGAGGGCTTCCCCAAAGCTCTTTCTCGGATCTCTAGACTCGTTCATAGCGCCAGTTCCCTCCCGATTCGGTCCAGGTCTCTTTGGGCCTTCTCAAGTTCCTCTGGTGTCGGTTTCCACTGGTGGTATTCGGCCTTGTTCTCGGCAAAGCTCAGGCCCTTGGACTTGACCGTGTTGGCTATTATCACGGAAGGCCTGTCTTTTTCAAAAGGGATATCGGCGGAAATCTTCAGGATTGCACTCATATCATGGCCGTCGACCTCTCTCACGGTCCACCCGAAGGCCTCCCATCTCCTGTCGAGGGGCTCATAGTTCATCACCTGCCTGGTGGGCCCGGATATTTGAAGTCTGTTCCTGTCGACAAAAACGACGAGATTGTCCAGTCTGTGGTGGCTTGCCGCAGCCGCCGCCTCCCAGATGGAGCCTTCCTCGATCTCACCGTCCCCAGTGATTACGTAGACCCTGTAGTCGAGCCCGTCCATCTTGGCGGCCATCGCCATACCACCTGCAACCGAGAGGCCATGGCCTAGAGCACCTGTGCTGGCCTCTATGCCCGGTGCCCTGTGCATGTCGGGGTGGCCGGGGAGTCTGGTCCCAAGGTGGTTGTAAGTATCGAGAAGGGATTCACCAAAGAAACCTCTTTCTGCAAGAGCAGCGTAAAGGGCGAGGCATTTGTGCCCGGCTGACAAGACAAAACGGTCTCGCTCCCTCCACCCTGGGTTGTTTGGATCGATTCGCATGATCCTGAAATAGAGGGCAGTGAGAACATCGACGCAGGACATGGCCCCTCCGATGTGTCCCGACTTGCCCGTCTTGATCATTCTGAGGATCTTTTTCCGGATGTTCAGGGCGGTTCTCTTGAGATCCAAAACCTCATCGGCATTCGGTTCGCACATGGCTCCTTCCTCGGTCATCGGCGTTGTCTGGGTCCGTTCATGCCGGGCCTCTGCGGGTTCTTTCTGATGTCTTGTCTCAGCATCCCAAAGGCGGGTGTACCCGGGACAGGACCGCCCATCCCCTGGGTTGAGAGCTCTTGGCCTGCATCCTGCTGATCCTTTCAAGGGCTCAGGTGGTATCGAGACACAGTGAGGAGGCTCTCTGCAATCTCCCTGCGTAGGGCGACCGCATTGACTGGCGTATACCTGGCAAACTTCTTCAGACCCGAAAGCTGGGTCCTGAGCTCATCGCCCCGGGAGACCGCACCGAGCAGATGCCTTGCCAGAAGCTCCACTTTTGGAAAGGCCTCGTCGACATAGACCTCCGTGGCTGCCAGGTGGATTCTAGCCTGTTCGTCGCCGGATTTCTCTATTTTTTTCAAGGCCCGCAAGAGGGCACTCTCCATGGCAAAGATCTCGATCACAATGTCGGCAATGAGGGCGACGATCTCCTGCTGGTCCCGGAGGTTTTCCATGTGTTTCTGAATGGCCAATCCTGCAACCATGAGGCCGATCTTCTTGGCCATCTCGACCATCCTCTTCTGTGGGGCCAGGGGTCCGCCTTCTGACTCCATAAGGGTCGGAGTGTAAGTCATGAATTCGGAAGTGAGCTTCTGGATGGCGGCCAGGAGGGGGAGTTCGCCTTTCATGGCCTTTCTCATGAGCATGTCCAAGACAAGCATCCGATTGATCTCGTTGGTCCCCTCCCAGATGCGATTGATCCGTGAATCGCGGTAGGCCCGCTCAGGGAGGTAATCCTTTATGTATCCGTATCCCCCTAGGATCTGAACCGCCTCATCGACGACGTAGTCGAGCATTTCCGATGCATAGACCTTGTTGATGGAACACTCGGTGGCGTATTCCCGAATGGCCCTGGCCGTCTCCTGGCCCGCATCCTCGGCAGTGGGGTCTATGCCGCAGAGAATCTCGTCTATGAGCCCGGCAGTTCGGTATACCATGCTCTCGGTCACATAGGTTCGAACGGCCATCTCCGAGATCTTGTGTTTGATCAGACCGAATTCGCAGATGGCCTTTCCGAACTGTACCCGCTGCTTGGCATACCTGATGGCCTCGGCAAGCATCGTTTTTGCCCCGCCGATACAGGCTCCACCGAGCTTGAAGCGGCCGATGTTGAGGGTGTTGAGAGCCACTATGTGGCCCCGGCCTATCTCTCCCAACACATTCTCCACGGGTACCTTCACATCTTCCAGGATCACCCCCCGGGTGGATGTACCGTGGACCCCCATCTTCTTCTCTTCCTCGTCCAAAGACAACCCCTCTGAGTTCCTTTCGACTATGAAACCCGTGAATTTGTCCCCGTCGACCTGTGCATAGGTGAGAAAGAGGTCAGCGAACCCACCGTTGGTGATGAACTGCTTCTGTCCGTTGAGGACGTAATGCTTTCCGTCTCTGCTCAGCCTGGCCGTGGTCTTGCAGCGGAGGGCATCGGAGCCGTGTTCGGACTCGGTCAGTGCATAGGCACCTATGAACTCACCCCGGGCCAGGCGGGGAAGGTATTTCTCTTTCTGTTTGGGGGTGCCGAAAAAGACGATCGGCAGGCTCCCGATGCCCGTATGGTCTGCAAAGGTCACGGCAAATGAGGTCCCCCCGGTGGTCATCTTTTCGGTGATGAGGGTGGAACTCACCTTGTCCAGCCCGCTTCCCCCGTAGACCTCGGGGATATCTGCGGACAGAAGCCCCAACTCTCCGGCACGACTCATGAGACTCCGGATTAGGTCGTAATCCAAGAGCTCGAGTTCGTCTGTTCTGGGAAGCACCTCCCCCTGGGCAAACTCTTCGGCCGACTTGGCGACGAGTCGCTGCTCCTCGCTGAAGTCCTCGGGCGTAAAGACCCGCTCTGTCCCCGTATCTTCGATCAAGAAACTGCCCCCTCTGATCGTGCCCCCTTCCATCTCCACCTCCTCACCCCTCTCTCTCAAACAGACCGGCAGCCCCCATGCCGCCACCGACGCACATGGTTACAAGACCATACCTCGCCTTTCGCCTGGCCATCTCATACAGGAGGGTGGTGGTCAGCTTGGCTCCCGTGCATCCCAAGGGATGGCCGAGAGCAATGGCCCCTCCATTGACATTGACCTTCTCCATGTCGATGCCGAGTTCGCGGATGACATAGAGGGCCTGGGCGGCAAAGGCCTCGTTCAGTTCTATGAGATCCATGTCCCCGAGAGAAAGCCCCGCCGATTTGAGGACCTTCGGGACCGCATAGGCAGGCCCCACCCCCATGATGTCCGGGGGGACTCCGACTACCCCATAGGCCCTGAATACCGCCATGGGCCTCAGTCCCTTCTCTTCGGCTTTTTCCCTGGACATGACCACAACAGCAGCCGCGCCGTCCGAAGTCTGAGAGGAGTTGCCGGCCGTGACGACCCCGTCTTTCCGGAAGACGGGTTTCAGGCTCGACAGGGCCTCCAGGGATGTATCGAATCTGACCCCTTCATCCGTGTCGAAGACGACCGTCCTGTAAGTCGGTCTGCCGTCCCGGGTAACGTCCGGCAGGCGGGCCTGGACGGGTAGGATCTCGTCCCTGAACCTGCCCTCCTGAATGGCGAGGGCTGCCTTCTGATGGCTTCTCAGGGCAAACCTGTCCTGATCTTCTCGGGAAATGCCAAATCTCTCTGCCACCCTCTCGGCGGTGAGCCCCATCGAGGTGTATACCTCGGGGCGATCGTCGACGACATGTGGGTTGGGCGAAGGGGAGAGACCCATCATGGTGGGGTTCAGGCTCATGAACTCCACCCCTCCGGCAATGATCGTGTCAGCACCGCCACAGGCGATGGTATAGGCTGCCGTCGCTATAGATTGAAGCCCTGAAGAGCAGAAACGATTGATCGTTTGTCCCGGAACCGTGTCCGGGAATCCTGCCCTGAGAGCGAGGCCCCTGGCCATGTTCAGGCCCTGCTGGCCTTCTGGAAAAGCACACCCGATGATGACATCGTCGATCTCGTCGGGGATGAGTCCCTTCACTCTGTTTACGGCTTCCCTGAGAACGAGGGCGCCTATTTCGTCGGGCCGGGTGTACCTGAGGGCCCCCCTAGGCGCCTTTCCCACAGCCGTCCGGACGGCAGAAACTATCACAGCATCTCGCATGGTGGCCTCCATTTTCAGGGAGAGTCCTGCGCCCCCTGTGTCGGGCCTGGGACTCAGTTTCTCAGGGGCTTTCCTTTGGCCAGGGTGTACTGTATCCTCTCCTGGGTCTTGGGTTCACCGCAGAGACTCAGAAACGCCTCCCTCTCCAGATCCAGGAGGTACTGTTCGGTGACCTCGGTATTTGGGAGAACGTTGCCCCCGCACAGCACAAACCCCACTTTTCGAGCGATGTGGGCGTCGTATTCGCTTATGTAATGGCCCTCCCTCATCGTGTAGACCGCCATCTTGAACATTGCAAGGCCGCTTTCCCCGAGGACCCTTATTTTCCTCGGCCTCGGGGCGCGATAGCCTTCCTTTGCCATGGCCAGGACGGTTTGCTTGGCCTCGTAGAGGAGATGGTCTCGGTTGATGGTGATCGAATCGGAGGGTCTCATGTATCCGAGTTCCTTGGCCTCCTTGGCGCTGGTTGAGACCTTGGCCATTGCGATGTTTTCGGCTGCCCGGCGCACAAAGGGGAAGGGATCAGCCTCGACCCCTTCGGGGATGGCCTCCATGCTCCGGATAAGCATCTCCTTGCACCCTCCCCCTGCGGGAATCAACCCCACGCCGACCTCGACCAGCCCCATATACGTCTCCGCAGCGGCCCGTATCCTGGCACTGGCCAGGGCGATCTCGCAACCACCTCCGAGCGCCATCCCCGCAGGGGCGGCGACGACCGGTTTTGGGGAGAACTTTATCGCCATGTTGACCCGCTGGAAGTCTCGGACCGCCGCCTCTACCACGTCCCAGTTCTCATCCTGGATCTCGAAGAGGAGCATCATCAGGTTAGCCCCCACAGAGAAGTTCGCGCCGTGGTTGCCGATCACCAGTCCTTCGAAGCTCCTCTCGACTTCTTTGAGAGCTTCAAGGACCATCTGCTGCGTATCCTGGCCGATGGCGTTCATTTTGCTGTGAAACTCAAGGCATGCCACCCCGTCACCCATATCGATAAGGGATGCCCCTGGATTGGATCGGATGGTCATTTCCCGTTCCTTGAGCGAGGGAAGCAGGATCACCCTGGGATTTTCCTCGATTTTCTTGTATCCAGAGGTGGCTAAATCGAAAAAGGACCGCTCGCCCCTTTGGCTCCGGTAGAAGGATTCAAGGCCCTTTGCCAGGAGAGATCGGACCAGGGGAGGAATGGTCTCCCCTTCTTCCTCCATTCGTTTAACGGATCTTCGCACGCCGATGGCGTCCCAGGTCTCAAAAGGACCGAGTTCCCAGTTGAAACCGAGCCTCATGGCACGGTCGATATGGACGATCTCGTCCGAGATTTCAGGAACCTTGCCGGCACAGTAAAGTAGGGTCTTCTTCAGTACCTTCCAGGCAAAATCGCCTGCCCGGTCCCGGGCGTAGACGAGGGAGCTGATCCGCTGTCTGACGTCGTCCGTGTTTTTCGCTACGTCGAGGGAAGGGATGCTGACCTTCTGCCTGGGCCTGTAGTCGAGGGTGTTGTAATCGAGCACGAGGATCTCCTCCTTGCCGTCCGAGGAGATCTTCTTGTAGAATCCCTGTCCCGTCTTGAGTCCGAGCCAGCGGTTTTCCACCATCTTCTGGACAAAGCCGGGAAGTTCTAAGAGATCCCTTTCCCGGCTGTCGGTGATCGACTCTCTGAGATTCCGCCCCACGTGGAGAATCACGTCGAGGCCCACCATGTCGAGCATTCGAAAGGAAGCCGTCTTCGGCCGCCCCATGGCCTGGCCGGTTATTGCGTCGACTTCGTCGATGCTGTAGCCTCCCTCGATCATCTCCCGCAAGGTGACGGCCACCCCGTACGACCCGATGCGATTGGCAATGAAATTGGGCGTGTCTTTGGCAAAGACGATGCCTTTGCCGAGCACGTTCTCTCCGAAGCTCGTTATCCTATCGACTACTTCCGGCCGAGTTGTGTCCAGGGGGATGATTTCGAGGAGTCTCATGTACCGCGGCGGATTGAAGAAATGGGTTCCAAGAAAATTTTCCCTGAATTCGGAGGGCATTTCTTCGGACATGGCAGCCACGGAAATCCCGGACGTGTTGGTGCTGACGATGGTCTGACCGGAACAGTAGGGCTCCAACTTTCTGAGAAAATCCTTCTTGACGGCGAGGTCTTCAACGATTGCCTCGATGACCCAGTCCGCATCCTTCACCCAGTCCATGTTGTCCTCGAAGTTCCCCACGGTGATCAACTCCGCGTCTCTGTTGCTGTAAAAGGCCGCGGGTTTGGATTTCAAGGCTCTCTCTTTTCCCAGTGTGGCCAATCGGTTCCGAACCTCCGGGCTTTCGAGCGTGAGCTTTCGGGCCTTTTCCTGCTCCGCGAGCTCGCCGGGCACCATATCCATGAGGTAACAGGGGATTCCCACGTTGGCCAAGTGCGCGGCGATAGCGCTCCCCATTACACCCGCACCCATGACGGCTACCTTCTCGATGTTCTGGCCCATGCTCCTCCTCCCTCTGGTATCGGCTAGACCCTATGCCCCAGCGATCGGCAACTTCCCCCTCGATAGAGGACGGTTCTCTTGAAACGTGAACAGGCTCCCTCGTCGCGATGCATCGCCCGGGCCACCGTACTCCCCAAGGCCTCGGCCTTGCAGAGAATCGATCTGGGTGCCAAAATAGCAGAGTCTTGATGGAAAGTCAACGCCCCTGGCTGTCTGCGGGTCCGCAGAAGGGGCGGCGGAGAAGCGGGTTCTATTCCGCGGGTCGTAGCGGTAGAATAGCAGAGGCGCGCACCTTCCCACAGGCCGGATCTTCCCTGTATGGGGGTCCTTCCCATGACCGAGAGAGAGGCCGGGGTCTGCCGCCTGGCAGAACAGGGGTTTTCCCCGGGCAGTTGTAGGGTGAGGGCAGGGGCGAGAGACGAACCGGCCTGCCGGGCGACCTTGAGGTGGCACGGAGGCCGGTGGGAGCGACTCGTCACGTCGATTCACCTCTCGCGGCCCGAGAACTACCTGTCCGTCTATCAATCAGGATGCAATTTTTCCTGCCGCAAATGCCATTCCTGGTACTTCACCAAGGTGAAGGAGGGCACATGGTACAGCCCCGTGGATATTCTCGGAGAAGCCCTCGCCTACCAGGAGATTGTAACCCTCTGGGAACCGCGGCCCAAAGCGACTGCCTGGCATGCCCGTGACACGTGCCGGTGCTGCGGGAGCTGTGTGACCCGGGGAGAGAGGTCCCGATTCTGCCCCGGAACCCTGGATCCTGAATCGATTCTCTTGAGCCCCCAAGGGTTCGGACCTGCACGGAACATCATCGCCTTTACCGGGGGTGATCTGACCTGCTGTTCCGAGTTCTACAGGGAGTGTGCCCGTCTTGTCAAGTCGAGAACGAGGCTGTGGGTACTGATCGAGACAAACGGCTTTGGGCTTACGCCTCAAAACCTCGACTACCTCGGTGATTCAGGGGTCGACGGCTTCTGGCTCGACATCAAGGCCCGCGATCCGGAGATACACAAGTGGCTCACCGGGTGTGATAACGGCCGCATCCTGAAACTGCCCGAACAGATCATCAGAAGGGGGTTTGTCCTGGAGGTTCTCTCCCTCTTCATTCCGGGAGTAGTCGAAACCAGCCAGCTCGTTGAGATTGCAAGGGATCTGAGGGACGTCGATCCGGCCATCCCTTTCACCACACAGGATGAGAGGCTACCGGAGCCCCAGGGCCGTTGAAATGGTAGAGGCCTATCAGGCGGTGAGATCCATGGGACTGGAAAAGGTGCGTCTGGGTAACGTGGGCCTTTTTGCTCGTACAGAGGAGGACATGGCGTATCTCGCAACTCATGTGGATAGAGGCGCTTACTGACCCTGAGGCTGGAGGAAGACGCTCCAGGCCATCTTGACCAGGATAACCATGAGAAGAGCCACGAGGAACAGTCGTAGGGAGCGGGGGCTGGATTTGTTGGCAGCCCAGGCGCCGGCTTGGGTCGCCGGAATTATCCCCAGGACGACCCAGAAGATGACTCGGAGGTCGTAATTCCCGGTGGCGAGTTTTCCCACGAATCCTGCCGCTGCGGTGAACAGGTTGACAGCCAGCGACGTCCCCATGGCCTTGTGGATCGGCATGTCCAAGAAATAGATCATGAGGGGAACGAGGATAAACCCCCCTCCGATCCCCAAGACACCGGTCATGAAGCCTTTGAAGAGACCGGTTAGAACGGCGGGCAACCTCCTGAGATGAAATTCTCGGGGGTTCGGCGTCTGCCTGAGGCGTGGAAGAAAGAGCATGATGATGGCCGCCGTCACTATCCCCATATAGAGATAGTAGAGCAGGGCGTCCGGAAAATACCCTGAAAGAAGAGCGCCGCCCAGTGCGCTCGCGATACTGGCGACACCCATCCATATCCCTGTGGCGATGTGGACGTTGCCCCTTCCATAGTGGGCCACGGTGCCGGCGGAGGAGGCAAAGATTATGGCCACCACGCTCACCGAGGTGGCGACCAGTATCTGGATGTGCCCCACATAGATGAGCAGGGGGATCAGGATGACCCCTCCACCGATCCCAAGGAGGCTGGAGAGAAAACCCGCCACACCGCCTATAAGAAGGAGTGTCAGAGTCTCAACCAAATGGTCTCCTCTGGAACACGTGAAGGCCCTGGCCGGGAAGGCCGCCCTGTTCTTGGACTGAACAGAACCCGGTATCTCTCCTATCCCCCTTGAGAATAGTAGGATACCAGGATATCGACTACCTCGGGCCGGCTGAACTCCCTGGGAGGGCGTTCACCCCGGGAGAGCATCTCACGGAGTCTTGTCCCGCTGATCAGCAGGCGATCTTCCGGAGAGTGGGGACAGGTCTTCATCGAGGCCATGCCCTCGCACTTGTAACAGTAGAAGGTCCAGTCGATGGGCAGGATCTTTATCCTGAGTGATCCCTCCGGAATTTCGGAAAAGATTCTCTGGGCGTCGAAGGGGCCGTAGAAGTTGCCGACCCCGGCGTGGTCCCTACCTATGATGATGTGGGATGCGCCGTAGTTCTGCCTGAAGCAGGCGTGGAGCAGCGCCTCTCTCGGACCTCCGTAACGCATCTCCATGGGGTAGACCTTGTTGACCACCCGTTCCGCGGGGAAGTAGCCCTTCAGAAGGGCGTCAACGCATCTCACACGGACTTCGGCCGGGATGTCTCCTTCCTTCAGTTTTCCCACGAGCTGATGTATGAAGATTCCGTCCGAGACCTCCAGGGCGATCTTGGCGAGGTATTCGTGGGACCTGTGCATGGGGTTTCGCAACTGGAGGGCTGCTACCCTACTCCATCCCTTCTGGGCGAATATCTCTCTGGTTTCGTCAGGCCGAGCATAGAGCCTCCCGAATCTCTCAGGGTAGTCGAGCTCGCTGAAAACCTTGACCGGACCGGCCAGGTTGACCTCGCTTTGGGCCATAACCTTTGCCACTCCCGGGTGTTTCGGATCGTCCGTGCGAAATACCGAGAGGCATTCATGCCTCTTGTCGATCCGGTACTTCTCCTCCACTTTCATGGAGCCTACGATTTCACCCCGGTCACCGTCGACAAGGGCGATCTCCTGGCCCTCCTTTATCTCTGCTGCTCTCTCCTCGGAGACCGAAAGGGTTATCGGGATCGGCCAGAAGGTTCCCCGGGCCGTTCTAAGCTCGTCGCAGACAAGGCGCCAGTCCTCTTTGCCCATGAAACCTTCAAGGGGGCTGAAAGCACCGATTCCCATCATGATCAGATCCGAGGTTTCCCGTGAACTCATGCGGACCCGGAGGAGGCCTGCCAGGGCCCGCTCCTTCTCGGACCGGAGTTCCTCGCCCTCGAGCAGGGCCCGCACCAGTCTCCCACCGTGAGGTGGAATCAGCTGTACCATCTCTCTTCCTCGCGATTCCGTCCCGGCAAAGCTCACATATACCCTAGTTTTCGCATTCTTTCCATGGCTTTTTCTTTGTCCTGGCGTCTTCCCATTCTTTCTTCGGTGTTTTCCAGGTCCTGTTGCCATGCTGGTATGTCGGAGTTCTTCTGGGAGGTCGTCTTGGCTCCGAGCGATCTGTAGCCCTTCTCGTAGAGGGGGCAGTAGGGGATCTTGAAAGCAGCATAGGTGTCCCAGAGATCCTTTTCCGTAAAGTGCAGAATCGGCCGAATCCGGGTGTGCTCCGGCACCAGATGCCCACCCTCCATGTGCTCGAAATACTCGTCGTTGAACCGGGCCGGGTGTTCGTCCCAACGGAGCCCCTGAAAGATCCCCTTGATCCCGTTCCTCTCCAGGAACTCGTGGAAAACCACGGTCTTCATCAAATGGTTCCCGGCGTAGGATTCCGCCTCAAAGGGAAATTCCTCCTTGTCGAAACCGATCCGCTTGAGCTCGGCACGATTCCGCTCATTGAGCTCCTTTACCCTTACCGGAGCATTCAGGGTGTAGTTGGCGGCCTTCAGGACATCCTCGTTCCGGCAGACCTCAAGGGGAACGTCCCATTCCTCTTTCATTCTTTCAACAAACTCCTCGATCTCCGGAAATTCATCGCCTTCGCCGATGATCATGGTCTTGGGAAGGCCGATTCCCCTGTCCTGGCAGACCTGCCGGATGATCCACAGGGTCAGACCGCTGTCCTTCCCCCCCGTCCAGGTGATGCCCAACTCCTGGTGGGCAAACCTGTCAAAGGCCTGCCTGACAATGTTCTTCGAGATCTGAACGAGCTTCTCACACTGCCGCTTCCGCTTCTCGCTGATCTTCTTGTCCAGAGCCATCACACAAACCTCCTGGTTCGATTTTTTCCCGTCTGCAGATACCTACCTCCGGTACCGCCTCACCCGGGGCCTGATCTTCTCCTTCATCTGCTCGGCTCGAGGAGATGTGTCCACGATGTTTCTCACCTCTTTCGAATCTGACTCGAGATCGTACATCTCCCACGCATCATCTCTTTCCCGGTAGATTATCTTCAGGCCTCCCTCCCTGTAGTAGTGAACCTCCTTCTCCTCCCCCTTCTCGAAACTCCCGTGCTTGTCCACAGCCTCACCGAAGACGCCCCTCTCACGGTACTCCTCAAGGGGCAGGAGGGAATGCCCCTCAAATGCCTCAACCGGTTCGAGACCAAACAGATAGACTATGGTCGGAGGGATGTCAAGGGTCGTGACCAGCGTGTCCGAGACAACACCCTCTCGCCTTTGAGGCTCATAGATCATCAGGGGCACGTTGACAAGCTCTGAGTACATCTTGCCGTCATGGGAGATCCCCCCGTGCTCACCGAATTCGTCTCCGTGATCCGAGGTGATGATGATGACAGACTCCCCGAGGACTCCCGTATCATCGAGAATCCCGAAAAACCCCCTCACCCCGTCGTCGACCTCTCGGACATGGGCCAGGTAGAGTTTCCTTAAGAGTTCCACCTTCGCCCTGTCCGATACATCCCGCTTGAGTACGACCTCGGGAAAGAGCCTGAACATCTCCTCCTCGCTCAGATCGATCGACGGATCCACCATGTCGATGTACTTCCGCTCAGGAACATAGGGCTCGTGGATGTCCATGTAGTGAACCCAGACAAAAAACGGCCTGTAGCCTCCCGAGCCGATATGGGAGGAGAGCCATGCGGCCACCTTTGCGTTTATCTCGCGGGCCTTGATGTAGGGCGCCTTGTCGTCCACCTCCTCGTCCATGGAGTCATAGAAGACGTCCCAACCCCGGTTCCACCCGAAATCCTCGCTCAGAAAAGGGTTGGAGTGAAAGGCCGCCGTCACGATCCCGGCCCTGTTGAGAGCCTCCGATATGAGCGTCCTCCTGCCAGAGAGCTCCTGTTCCATGCCGTATTCCAGGTAGTAGGAAGAGGTGAGAATCCCGGGAAAAGCCGCCCGGGTGTAAGGCCCGGCCGAATGGGCCTTGGTGAACCGAATGCAGTGGTCCTGGATCGAATCGATATACGGGGTCAGACCCCTGCCGCCGTAACAACCAAGGGCGTCCTTCCTCAGGGTGTCGATGGTCAGTAGAATCACGTTCACGGACATAGACCTCCTTCCTCTGTCCAAATCAACCTCTATTGTATGTATCCCAGCGCCCTGAGCCTCCTGTCGATCTTCTCCCTGTCTTTCTTGGAAAACCCCTTGCCCTGGGAGACCGTGTCCCTGAGAAAGACGTTCAGTTTCTTCCTCAGTTCAACGGCCCTGGCCTTGTCGATCTGTTCGATGATGTTGTTCCTTTCCTGCGGATCGTTTTCCAGATCGTAGAACTCCTCGGTCCCAAGAGTCAGGTTACGTATAAACTTGAAACCGTCCGTCCTGATCGATTGCAAGGCCCCATCCCCACGAGGCTCAAAAAGATCCTCGGAGTAAATCTCCCTCCCGGTGGCCTCGCCCCTCTCGATCGCAGGCAGCAGGCTCGTCCCATCAAAATCATACTGCTCGGTCGAGATGCCGACCAGATCCAAAAGCGTAGGGGCCAGATCCACAGAACCTACCATCCCCCTTACAACCCTCCCCCTCGGCAGCCCCGGCCCGCTTATGATCATGGCAACCTTGAGATCGTGATCATACATGGTCGTATGCTGGGGATATATCTTACCCTCTTCCCTCCACGGAATCTGCCGGGCAGGCCGGTCCCCCAGATTGGTTCCGTGGTCGCTCATCACAACCAAAATCGTGTCATCCACGATCCCCAATTCCTCCAGCCTCCCAAGCAGTGGCCCTATCAACCTCTCATCAGCCATCCTTATCTTCGCATCGTAGTACTCAAACTCAGCCAACTCCCCCTCCCTGATTAGTCCCCTCCTGAGAAGAGCATGCTCCGATCCCTCATGGGTCTCGTACAGATGCCCCCAGACAAAAAACCGGGCCTTGTGATTGCCCTCCAACCAGTGGAACAACTCTTCCACCCAGTAGTTGCCCTCGTAGAAGACCTGATCGCTCCCAGCATAGCGAAGCTCGAGCCAACTGGTCTCCTTGGAGGTCTCATTCCAGAAAGCAAATCCGTCGGCAAAACCATGCTGGCCGGCCAAAAGACCATTCCCCACAAAACCGGCCGTGGTATATCCCCTCTCCTTGAGAATCCTTCCAATCGAAGGCCCCACAAGCCGACAATACGGGTCCCTCATGCCGTGCCTGTTCGGATACCTCCCCGTGATCACCGTGCCCATGGCAATGGGTGTAAAGTCAGCCGTACTGATACAGGTCTCAAACCTCACTCCACGCCCGGCCACCTCATCAATATGCCTGGTCCTGACCCCCTGGTACCCATAACAACTCAAATGGTCCGGCCGAACCTCATCAAGACTGATGATAACAATGTTCCTCTCCTCCATCCCTAACTCCTCCCTCTGCTTTTCCTTGGATTACTCCCAGATAAGACCCTTCCCATGGAGTCATTCCTGTCGGGAAGGCCAAAGGCCATCACCCCATCGAGTCGAACCTGTGACCGGTGGCGAAAAGCTTATGGACTTCTCTCTTTGAGCCTCTTCCTGGCTATTGAGATAATCGCCACGGCGGTTAAGACAAAAAAGAAGATCGCAATGGGGCTGCGCAAGAAGATTACCGGGCTTCCCCCAGAGATAACCAGGGAGCGCCGTAGCCCCCTCTCGAGCATGGGTGCCAACACGAAAGCGATGAGAAAGGGGATTGGCGACATCTCGAAGACGAGCATCACGTATCCCACGATGCCGAAGACAAACATGGTGAGGATGTCGAAGATGCTGTTGTTGATGGCATAACTGCCGAACACACAGAGAACCACCACGCCGGGGAAGATCAGTGAGGTGGGCATCTGTGTAATCTTCTGGGCGTATCGGATAAGGACCATCCCTACAAGCCGCAATGCCACGTCGCACATGAGCAGGGCGCAGAAAAGCCCGAAAACCAGGTCTATGTGCTGGGTAAAGAGGAGAGGGCCCGGGTTTAGGTCGAAAATCATGAAGGCCCCCAACATGACGGCGGTTATCACGTCTCCTGGGATTCCCAGGGTCAGCAGGGGCAACAGGGTGGCTCCGTTGACCCCGTTGTTGCCGGCCTCGGCGGCTGCCACGCCCTCCAGGGACCCGTTGCCGAACTCCTCGGGATGTGACGACGAACGCTTGGCCCGCTCGTAACTCACAAAGGCCGAAGGGGTAGCCCCCAGCCCGGGGATTATTCCGAGGATGAGGCCCACGAATCCCCCTCGGATCATGTGACGGAAGCTGCCCTTGAATTCCCTCCACGTGAGGCGCCTGTCATCAGGGTCGGAAGATTCAACCATGCTGATACGGGCCCTGCCCTTGAGCATTCTGGATCGATTGAGTTGGAGCATAACCTCCGGGATGGCAAAGAGACCGATCAAGAGGGGGACAAAGCTGAAACCCTTCATAAGCTCCAGAGATCCAAAGTCGAAGCGGCCGCTCCCGACAAAGGGATCCATGCCGACGGTGGCGACGAGAAAGCCCAGGGCGCCTGCAATGAGACCCTTGATCATCGATTTCCCGGTCACCCCGCCGATGATGGTGATGGAAAAAAGGATGAGAGCGAAGTACTCGGGCGACTTGAAGTACAGGGCCAGTTTGGCCAGGAGGGGGCACACCAGGATGACCACGATGGTACTGAAAAGATCGCCTACACAGGAAGCCCAATTGGCCATCTGGAGAGCCTTTCCCGCCTTGCCTTGTTGTGCCAACTTGAAGCCGTCCAGACACGTGCATGCGGCAGCGGGAGTGCCTGGTGTGTTGAGCAGGATCGCCGAAATCGACCCGCCGTAGATTGCTCCCACATAGACCGCAAGCAGCAGAGAGATGGCAGTGAGAGGCTCCATGCTGAAGGTGAAAGGCAGAGTGAGGGCCACGGACATGGTGATACTCATTCCGGGGATGGCTCCGCAGAGCGACCCTATGGAGACTCCACCAAAGATGGCCAGGAGATTCTTGAAGGTGAAAAAATAGACTATTCCCAGCCGGAAATTCTCGAGGTAGTTCGTCACATAATGGCTCACTGCATCCAAAACGATCATGAATGGATCCATCTGTTGAAGTCGGGGGGAGAAATCGGCTCCACACCCCGGGTTCACCCCTCAGTACCAGCCTTCAAACAACAGGCCGCGTGGGATCGAAACCTGAGCCATTTTTTCAAAAAAGAGATAGAGTAGAATCGCAAAGACCACACTTATCACGAGGTTAGTCAACCAACGGCGAAATCCGAAAAGACGAGTCAGACCGAACATGGTGACCATACTGGCCGGAACCATCCCGATCACCCTGATCTCCACGTAGTATGCGAAAAACAGCAGTACGCAGACAAGGGTGAAGGGTGTCACCCGTTTGTCCTCTGCACGGGGACGCTGTTCGTGACCTGCCTGGAAGTTCTCGTAGACCAGAAGGAGACTCAGGAAAGCCAGGGTGATGACGATACTGTACGGGAAAAAACGAGGGGTAAGCCCTCGTTCGCCGGTGGTATGTTCCCCCACGTAAACCGGGATAAGCCAGAACAACAGGGACAGGGAAAAGCCAAGGAGGATGAGGCCGAGCCAGATGTCTCTGTTCCAGGTTTTCTGTCTAGAAGGTTGGGTCAAGAGATCCTCGCCTTTTCCCTTCGGATCTTCTCCCACTGAAAGGACCTCCTCATGGAGGGCCTCCGCCCTTTCAGGCGAAAGGCAGAGGCCCTGATACGGCGGGCTTTACTTTATCAGCAATCCCAGCTCGGTGAAGAGCTTCCTGTATCGTTTGAACTCCTTATGAACGAACCTGTTGAACTCCTCGGTGTCCATGTAGCCCGGTTCATCTCCCAGTTTCCTGACGAGTTTCAGCCAGGACTTGGACCGGCAGCTCTTGGCAACAGCCTCCTCCCATATCTTTGCGATGTGATCCGGCAGTCCGGGTGGGCCGGCCACGCCACGCCATCCAACGATGTCGATTCCCGGATAACCCAACTCCGTATATGTCGGAATGTCGTCAAACCCGGGTACCCTCTTTGGGGTCGTCACGGCCAGGGCGCGGACCAATCCGCCCTTGATGTTGCCTGCGGCCGGAGCGAGATTCGCCTGCCAGAAATCCGCCTCGCCCTGTATCAGGGCGAGAATGGCTGCGCCATCCGAGTCGTAGTGGACCGGGATTGCGGCATCATTCGGCAGGCCGAGCTCCTTGAGCAGCACGATCGGTCCGAGATGGGAGACGTTTCCCACACCCGCGGTGGAAAACCTGTATTTCCCGGGATTGTTTTTCAGGGCCTGGGCCAGGTCCTGGAAGGTCTTCCACGGGGATTTGGCATTGACGATAAGAACATTCGGGTTGATCTGTGTTCGGGCTATGTAGACGAGGTCGTCGTATTTGTAAGGCACCTTGAGGTTGATTGCTGGAACCAGAACATTGGCCCCTATCGCTGTCATCATCATGGTATAGCCGTCGGGCCTGCTCCTTCTCACAAAATCGAAGCCCACGGCCCCGCCGGCTCCTGGTTTGTTGACCACTACCACGGCTTGATTGAGAAACTCCGGGATGACGCTGGTGAGTATCCGGGCAGCAAGATCGGTTGCACCACCCGCCCCATACGGACAGATGAGCTTGATGGGTTTCACCGGGTACTTTTGCTCCGCGCAAAAGGGACCTCCGCCAAGCCATGGCACGAGAAGGACCAACGCTGCGGCCGCTGCTAGAACGACAAAAAACCTTCGCGACTTCATGGAGCCCTCCTTTCTTGTTTTCCAGTCGGTTGAAGGTAACCATGTACCCTTGCCCCTTGTATCGCTTAGAATATCTCACCTCCCTCCTCATCGCGATTCGATCGAATTCCCTGGCATGATTATTAGATAATTCTTTCGAAAAAACAAATACATAAAACTAATCGATGAATTGAAAAAATCTATAGAAAAGCGGGAACACGGATTCTCAAGCGAGTCGCAAAACGACCTTGTGCCGAGTCCTCCCATCTAGAGAGATTCGGTGCCGACAGGTTGCACTGCGGGTTTTCTAGGGATGATTTACAAGTAGTAGTTGCTTATCGCCGAAATAACGCTTCTGACAGTTCTCGATTTCCTCCGTTCTTTGACAAAAATGACGTCCACGTAAAGGTAGAGGTCATCCTCTATGACTATTTTTCTGAACTTGTCTTCTTTGAGATCCTCCTCGATTCCATACAAAGGGAAAAAAGCGCCGCCCATGGCATTTGTAACCATGTTTTTTATCGCTTCATGACTATGAGACTCGATGTGTACGTTCAATGACAGGTTTCTCTCCTTGAAGGCATCTATGATGGTCTCCCTGATTGCAGATCCTTTTTGTTGAAGTATGATCGGGTAGTTCGACAGATCGACCAAGCGGACCTTCTCCCTGATCTCACTGTCCGTCGTAACAAAGAAGAGCTTCTGCTTTATGATGTTCTTGTAGATGATGTTTCCCGGATACGGAAGCCTCCCCAGGATCCCCACGTGACACTCGAGACGCAAGACCTTCTGCAGAATGTCCTTTGGGGGTCCGGTCTGTAGCTGGATGTTGATATCTGGGTTTCTCTTCTGTATGAAGTCGATGACACTCGGCATTACATACTTGGCATAAAGAGGTCCTGAGCCGAGTCTAAGCGTTCCCGAATGCATCGTGCAGAGGTCTTCGACGGCACGTTCCATCTCCCGGGCTAGGCTGAAGATCCTGTCGGCATAGGAGAATACGATTCTGCCCTCGTCGGTCAATTCAATCGGCTTCTGGGTTCTTGTAAAGAGCGTTACCCTGTGATCCTTCTCGAGTTCTCGCACCTGGAGACTTATGGTGGGCTGGGAAACACTGAGCTCCTCGGCGGCGAGAGTGAAACTCCTGTTCCTGGCGACAGAGTAAAACGCACGGAGATGTTTGAAGTTGAGTCGGGGCAACGACACCTGGCCTCTCACCCCCTCAAAGGCCATAGCCGATCGTTACCATCTTAGCAGATTCGCCACACAGGTCAAGGGGAGGGCAGCTCGAGGGGTTCCCAAACAGGATCATGGAAAAGATCGAGGCGGGTCAGGTCTTGGGCTTTTTCAGCTTTCTGATGAAGAAGTCTATTCCCTGTTTTTCCTTGAGTTCTTGAGCAAAGGCCAAGGCCTCTTGCCGGGAATGGAACCTCCCCACTGAAACGCGGTACCAGGTTCCGCTCCCGGGGATGGTGGCCTCTGCCACAAATGCATCATAGCCGGCTTTGTCCAGTCTTTTCATCAACCGTTCAGCCCTTGCCCTCTCTCTGAAGGAGCCCACGTTGACCGTGAACCTGCCTGCAGGGAGTTGAGGTTTTTCCTCGGCAACGGGCGGCACCGACAACTCCGGGACACTGGCAACCCGGGTCTTGGCCTCGTCTTGAGGCATCGGGGTTTCCTGTTCGGCAGCAGGAGCCGCCGTGGATAGTTGCTCGCCGGGGATGGACTCTTTCAGCTCAGGTCCCGCTGATCTACTCTCGGGGGGGGATTCCACGGGCATGGAGGCGACCAGCCCTTCTCCTTCGGATGAACCACCTGCAACAGGTTCCTGGGATGTTCCTGTTTTCTGGTCCACCTGGGGAAAGATGGGTTCCTTTTTCTTCTCCACAGGCTGAACGACAGGATTCAGCGTTTCACGGGCGACTCGAGCCCGTCTGGCTTTCGGTCTCAGAAAGAGAAAGATGGCCACCAGGAGAATGGCAAGACCCAAGCACAAAAGGACCACGAGTCTCCGGGACCGCCGGGATCGTCTCTCTCCTCGCGAAGAAGCGAAAACCCCGGGCGAAGAATCGCCCCCGACCGGTGTCTGTCCCTCCCCGGGCTCTCCATCCTCGACCCCTCCGCCGAATTCCAAGTCCTCATCGGAGAAAGTGAACATCTGATCGGAGTTTCCATTGTCCGGTTTATCAAAGTCGTTGTCTTTCATAGCGAATATCCTCCCGCACCCCCCTCAGTAAAAGCATAGTGGAAACTCCGGCAAAGGTCAACTCATCGCCGCCGTGAAAAAGTGGGTCCAGGGACGGATAGAGCACCAGGTGAGAAGGCCGATAAGAAAGGGAGCCCCGAAAGAATCTCTTCCTGCGGGGCTCCCTCTGTCTCCGTGAATCGTCTCTGTCACTCCAGCACAATCACATTTGAGGCCTGCAGCCCCTTTTCGCCTTGGGTGATTTCGAAATCTACGGCTTCGCCCTCATGAAGAGTCTTGAACCCGTTTTTCTGAATGGCAGAATAGTGGACAAATACGTCGGTTCCATCTTCCTGGGTGATGAACCCATAGCCCTTCTTCTCGCTGAACCATTTGACTCGTCCCCTGGCCACTGCAACTCACCCCCCCTCTGCAAATAATCTAGGTGTAAGTTGCAGTATCTTTCGGGTTTGTCACAAAGGCGCACGGCATGGTGGCACGTCTCCGGTCCATTTGTGTGACCCTCGGAAAAACGCTTACAACTTACATCCGCCTGTTTATCACCTTCCACGAACAAAATCAAGGAAAATGTCGGCCCGAGTCTCCCGGCTCTTGGCTTGCGACGTATTAGTCAATTGAAAGGAACTGCGAATCTGAATCCAGGAATCGAAAATCGGCTCTGGAACCCCCCGAATTCTAGAAGAGGCGCCATCCCTTAGGGGCATTACGAAAGCGGTGGAGCACCCTTCGAGGCTGAACGGAGCCGTCCTGAGTGGAGAGAGGCGAAGGAGAGGTGAAGGGCATGCAAAAAGAGCACTCACCGCGGTTTAGGTATGGTTCTTGCGCTCTCGTTGAGGTCCCGTGCTTGAGGATGAGTTAAACAAGTCGCTGGTGAGGCTCTAAGATGTTGAAAACAAAAGGTCTGCCCACAAGAAACACCTGTCTCTTCCTGGTTTTTGCATGGGTCTTTTTTTCCCTGCCATGGGCAACTTTTGCAAGAGACTACAAGAAGGAAACAGAGTTCTTCCACCGTGTTTCGCCCGGGGAGTCGCTCTTCAAGATCGCCCATCTCTATCTTCCCCTTACGGAGGCCTATACGGTCAGGGATCTGATCCGCCGCATAAGGGCGCGTAACGGCCTGAGGGGGACCCTGATCCGCCCGAACCAGTATCTCGTGATCCCCGTGGTGAGGTCGGCCCCTGTTGTGTCCAAGACGATTCCGAAGGCAAAGGACTTCGAGGCCAGGGGGATCTATCTGAATCGATACTCCATGGCGTGCCGGAAGATGCCCAGGCTCATCAAGGAGCTCACCCCTCTGGGTGGCAACACGGTCGTCCTTGACGCCAAGGACATGTCCGGGATGCTCTCCTATCCGTCAGAGGTGGCTCTTGCCAGAGAGATCGGCGCGTCGAGAAGCCCATGCGTCGATGACCTGTCAAAGCTCTTCCACTTCCTCCACAAGAGGGGCCTCCATGTCTGCGTTCGGATCGTCCTTTTCTGCGATCCTCTGCTGGCTTCCAGAAGGCCGAGCCTGGCTATTCGATCCGCTTCCACAGGGGAGGTATGGATGGAGAAGGGCAGGTTCGCGTGGGTCGATCCTTTCTATCCTGAAGTCCGGCGATACAACCTGGACATTGCCAAGGAACTGGCGGCCCTGGGTGCCGATGAGATCCAGTTCGACTACATCCGCTATCCTACCATGGGAAACACCAGGGACTACGTCTTTGGCTTTGACCCGGGAAAAACCACGAAGCACGCGACCATTACCGCTTTTCTCGCCCAAGCAAAGGAGGAATTGGCTCCCTACGGAGTCCTCTTGTCGATCGATGTTTTCGGGGTGATGGGATGGAGGCGGGCAGAGGATATTCAGATGACCGGCCAAAACATAGAAGACCTGGCCAGATACTGTGATGTCATAAGTCCCATGATCTATCCATCCCACTTCTATGGTTCCTTTCAAGGGATCGCCGATCCCGGAGACAAGCCTTTTCTCCTGGTTTCTGAGACGTGCAAGAGGTTCTCGACCCTTCTCCGAGGAACCGGGGTTACCATCAGACCCTGGATTCAGGCCTTTCCATTTGGAACGCGCGTATTCGGCCGGGATTACGTCTTGGAAGAGCTCCGGGCTCTGCGCCGTTCCCGGGTGCGTGGCTGGCTCCTCTGGAGTGCGGCCAATGCATACAGCACTGCCTGGAAGGCTCTGGCCGAGTGGAACCGGTCGGCCCCGGGGCGCGAACCCCCAAAGGCCCGTCTCTCCCGCCTGGATGGACCACATGAGGAATAGTACCGGGAGTAATGCCGCGTTTCTTCGGCTGAACCCCTTCTCACCTTTTCGGGTCCGTCAGGTGGGAGGAAACGTCTCCTTTGGATAAGAACCGAGGATCTTCACGAAGGAGGCGAAGAAATCCAGTTCCCTCAAGGCCTCCCTCACATTGGTATCCTCGGGGTGCCCGTCTAGATCCAGGTAGAACAGATACCCGGCCCCCTCGTTCCTGTTGGGTGTAGATTCTATCTTGGTGAGGTTGACACCGTTGGTGGCAAAGCCGCCCAGGCACTTGTACAGGGCCGCAGGGATGTGCCTGGTGGCAAAGACAAGGGAAGTCTTGACATCCTCGGTCACCTTGAGGTGTCTCCTGGAGATCACCACAAACCGGGTTGAGTTTTTCGGATTGGTTTCGATCGACTTTTTCAGGAGATCCAGGCCGTATATGTTGGCACAGGCCTCGTGGGCTATGGCACCTTCATCGAGGCGCCCGTTTTCCCTAACCATTCTGGCCCCTCCGGCCGTATCTCTAACAGGCACGGGCTCGAACCCGAGATCCGTCGTGAAGCGCTCGCACTGCTCCAGGGCCTGGGGGTGGGAGTAGACCCTCCTGATCTGTCGGAGGTTGGCCCCGGGATTGGCCAGCAGGCAGTGGACGATTCGCTGGTAGGTCTCGCCTACAATAAAGAGGTCGTAGGCAAGGAGCAGCTCGTACGTCTTTGTGATCGTCCCGGCATAGGTGTTCTCGATGGGGACGATTCCCATCTCGGCGGTCCGGTCCGACACGGCATTGAAGACGTCACTCAGAGTGGCGAAGGGGAGGGCCGTCACCTCTGTCCCGAAGAAGTCATAGCAGGCCATCTCGCTGTAAGCACCTCTTTCCCCTTGAAAAGCGACCTTCATCCCTTTCTTCCCTCCAGATTCCTTTCAAACAAAGCAGGGCTCCTCGACGAGAGCCTCCGGTTCAGTGCCGTAAGAGACCCGACGAGTCTCTCCCTGACATGAGGAACAAAACGGTTGAAATTCTGCATGTCGAAGAAGAGCTCCCATGTGTCGTGTTGGACCACTTCGAGAATGCCGATCAGTTGATCGTACCCTGGAGTGGCCATGGGGTGTCGGCTGAGCCCCATCTCGAGAAAGGCCCTACCCAGGAATTGAACGATCGCCTGGGTCGAGGCCATGGCCAGGTCGTGTGCCTCGGGCGAGGAGACCAGAACCCGGAGCTTGAGCCGTCTCAGGAACCGTTCCACCCTCCTGGGATCCTGCAGCCTGACAGGGCAGATGACGATCTTCCTCCCTTCAAGGCCGCCCGCCGCACTGTCCGGCCCAAAGAGGGGATGCGTCCCGAGAATCTCCACGAAATCCGGCAGAATCGCTTTCATTGCAGAGACGGGGTACTCTTTGACCGAGCACGTATCTACAACAAGGGACCCCTCTACGAGGTAAGGGGTGATTTCTCTCAGAACCTGTTCGATTCCGGAGATGGGGACACAGAGGAGGACCACCGAACATCCGGCCACATCTCCCAGGGGAGCGGTCCGGACTCCGAGTCTGTCGGCAGCCTCCTTGCAGTCCTCCCTGTCATAGACGACGAGTTCGAACCGGTCCTTGAGTTGGGCGGCAGCGAGGCGGCCGAATCGACCCAATCCGACTATCCCCAGGGTCCTTTTCATCGGCTCTGAATCTCCCTCGAGCCTCTGAGCAGCAGGTCAAATATCTCTCCCACCAAGGCCGTGTCCAGACCAGACTCCAGAGCCCATTGGGTTCTCTGTTCCAAAAGTCGGGACTCCCTCTCTCTGTCCCTGATCTCAAGGCCCCTCCTTCTCTTGTACTCTCCGATCTCCCGGGAAATCTCGTTTCTCCTGGCGAGAAGCTCGACGATCCGGTGGTCGACTCCGTCGATCTCCTTCCGGAGCCCCTCCAGGGTTGTTTCGGTCTCTTCCAGATCCCTCTGCCGGAGCAGGGCATCGTACAGAACAAGAGCCACCATGGCCTCTGCCACGGGAACGATGCGGGGGCAGATGCACGGATCGTGCCTTCCTTCAATGGAAATCCGTCTTTCCCTTCCGTGGATGTCGACTGTGTCCTGGGGCTTGTTGATGGAGGGAGTCGGCTTGACCGCGATCCTGGCCAGGATCTCCTGACCCGTCGATATACCCCCGAGGATTCCTCCTGCATGATTGGTTCTGAATCCATGACGGTCCATGGGGTCATTGTTTTGAGATCCCCGCATGCGGGCCACCTGGAAACCCTCGCCGATCTCCACCCCCTTTACTCCTCCGATAGACATGAGGGCACCCGCGAGTTCCGCGTCGAGCTTTTGGAACACAGGATCGCCGAGCCCAGGGGGGACATTGCGCGCCAGGACCTCGACGATGCCGCCCACCGAATCTCCCCTGGACTTGTGGAGGAGAACCCTCTCGGCCATCTCTCTGGCAGCATCCCTGTCCGGGCACCGGAGGGGATTGTTCTCTATCTCGTTAAGATCGACGGTCCGGGCGGCAATTCCGTCGATCTCCCGTGTATAGGCTATGATCCGAATGTTTTCCCTTGCCAGCTCTCTCTTCGCCAGTGCACCTGCAGCCACGCGAGCCGCAGTCTCCCTGCCGGACAACCGGCCTCCTCCCCGGTGATCTCTGATCCCGTATTTCTTGAGGACCGCGTATCCTCCATGGCCAGGGCGGAAAACCTCTCTAAGGGCCTGATAGTTATCTGAGTCTTGGTGCCTGTTTGGGATGATCAGGCAGATGGGAGTTCCGAGGGTCTTGCCCTCAAAGACCCCGGAGATGACTTCCACACGGTCTGCTTCCGGCCTGGGGCTGACGAGTTCACTCTGGCCCGGTCTCCTCCTGTCGAGTTCCTTCTGAATGGCCTCCACGTCAAAATCGAGTCCGGGCCTCACCCCGTCGATGACAACCCCGACCCCTCTGCCGTGGCTTTCACCAAAAGTCAAGATTCTGAACCGTTCACCAAAAGCGTTTGTCATGCCTCATTTCCTCTCCAGCGGCCCGTCTGTGCCTTTGCTTGTCAATCCATGAAGAGCCGCCAAGGCGAGCACCCTCTCCACGGTTTCATCCACGCCCAGACCATCGCGGTCGATGGTGAAATCGCTGCAGGCGCGGTAGAGCCTATCCCTGGACCGGAAGAGGGTCTCCAGGGTCTGCCTCGGATTGTCTGTATTGAGGAGGGGCCTCTCGGTTTCGTGGCCGATTCGACGGAAGATCGTCTCCGGCGAAAGGGTCAGATGGACTAGAAGCCCCCTCCTCCTGAGACACTCCACGTTCTCTTTCCAGAGCACGACGCCTCCTCCTGTGGCGATCACGCATCGCCGCCGGTTGCCGACCTCCTCCACCACCCGCCTCTCCGTCTCCCTGAAGGAGGCCTCCCCGTGCTTTTCGAAGATCCGGGTGATAGGCAGGGAGTAAGCCTCTTCGATGAGCGAATCCGTGTCGATGAAGGGGCGTCTCAACCTCTCGGCCAGTCCCATGCCCACCGAGGTTTTTCCCACCCCCATGAACCCGATGAGAACCAGATTCACCCGAGCCCCTCCAGGAGTCTCCAGAACCCGGGAAAGGATTTGCTTACGCAATCGGCATTCCGGATAACGATTCCAGGTGTTCGGAGTCCGGCGACTGCAAAGGCCATCGCCATTCGATGGTCCATTGAGGGATCGATTTCCGCTCCCCTGGGATTGCCACCCCGCACGGCCAGAGAATCCCCCTCTGCTTTTGCTTCGATGCCGAGCTTGTCCAACTCCCGTTCGAGGACAGCCAGCCTGTCGGTCTCCTTAAAGCGGAGGTGCCCGACTCCGGAGATGCGGGTGGTACCCTTTGCAAAGGCGGCCACGACGGCAATAGTAGGCACGGCATCCGGCATGGTTTTCATTTCCACATCGATACCGGAGAGAGAACCGCCGGTGACCTCCACGAAACGGCCCTCCCAACGGACGCGGCACCCCATCGCTTCCAGCACATCGAGCAGCCCCTTGTCTCCCTGCTCCGTGGCCGGGTTGATTCCATCGACACGGATCCGGCCTCCGGTTATGGCGGCGGCAGCAAAGAAATAGGACGCACTGGAGAGGTCTCCCTCGATCGTGTACGGCCTTCCCGAATAGGAGCCCGCTGGCACTCGGAATACCCGGTAGTCGTCGTGGGTCACCTCTACCCCGAAGTCCCTCATGGTGGTCATGGTAAGATTGATGTACGAGCGGGATACCACGTCCCCATCAACGTCCACCTCAACCCCGGATTCCGCATAGGGGCCTGCGAGCAGAATCGAGGAAAGAAACTGGCTGCTCGTGCTTCCTCTGAGGGATGTCTTGCCTCCCCGGAAGCGGCCTCCCTCGACGGCGACCGGGGGGCATCCTGTTCCAGGGATGGAACGGGCATCGATCCCCAGGGGTTTGAGGGCGTCGAGGAGATCCTGAATGGGTCGCTCGCGCATGCGAGGCGATCCGTCGATCACTGCATGCCCACCGCAGAGCCCGCTCAAGGTGGTAAGGAAGCGGACCGCGGTTCCAGCGCCTCCGAGGAAGATCGGCTCCGCAGGAGGAGAGAGTCTGCCCCCCGTGCCCTGAATCACAACTCCCCTTGAGGTCGTTCTCATTCTCACACCTAAGGCCTTGAGGCCCCGGATCATATACTCGGTATCTTCAGCCAGGAGCGGGTCTTTTAAAACGGTCTGTCCTGAAGCCAGTGCACCGATGATCAGGGCTCTGGCCGTATGGCTCTTTGAACCGGGAACCGTGACTCTGCTGTCGAGCCTGGCAAGGCATGGAACTCTCCGTTTTCTCATTGCTCCAACCCCATTCTGGCTCTTTCCTCCATCAGTCCCAGGGGGGCTTTCATGCCGGTCCATTTCTCGAATTGAGCCGCCCCCTGATGGAGAAACATCTCAAAACCAGAGACGCTCCGGCACCCCCGCTCCCTGGCCTCCCTCAGCAGTCTGGTTTCTATGGGATTGTAGATGGTGTCGAATACCAGCGGTCTCGCCTCCAGGAGGTCTGAGGGGATGGGGGTCTCATCCGCTCCTGGAGTCATACCCACAGGTGTAGCATTGACGAGGATGTCGGTATGGTTGAGAGCCTTCCTCAGGTCCGTCTCCGTGAAAGGTATCCCTGAAACCGGGCACGGTGATACCTGTCGGAGATCCTTGACGAGGCGTTCGAGCCTCTTCGGTGTCCGGCCGACGATGGTGAGAGATGCGGGTCTCCCGCGGAGGGCTGCGACAAAGGCGACGGCCCTGGCCACCCCCCCCGCTCCGACGACGGTCCACCGCTTTCTCCGAAGTTCTACCCCCGCCGTTTCCAGAGCCTTCCACGCCCCATAGACATCGGTATTGGTTCCCAGCCACTGCCCCTTGCGGCGATAGACCGTGTTGACCGCCCCCATCCGGTCCGATTCTCCGTCCACACCGTCGAGCAGAGGGATGATCGCCTCCTTGTGGGGGATCGTTACACTGAAGCCGTGTACACCAAGGGAACTGAAATGGGAGATAAAACCCTCAAGCTTCCGGACTCGAAAGGGTACATAGACCGCGTCGTAGCCCGTCTGTTCAAAGGCCGGGTTGTGAATATTCGGCGAGAGCGAGTGGGCAAGAGGATCTCCGATGACTCCGAATACGCGGGTTTCGGGTTTGATCCGGTGGACCCTGTAGATCTCTCTCAATTCAGCGGCAGGGATCTGGCCCGGTGCCGATTCCTTTCCACGATAGAGAGCCCCGAAGGTAAGGTAACCTCCAGCCTTGAGTGTGAGGATCCGGCTCGGCAATCCAAAGGGACCCATGCAAAAGGCGATCGTCTTGCCGGGGCGTCTTTCGATGGCTTCGAGGACCCTCACGTTGTCAACGAGATCCTCTGCGAGAGTCACCATCTTCACGATGTCCCCGCCCCTGGAGGCGATCTCTCTCATGATAGGCTCCAAATCCCGGGGGGTTTCCGCAAAGTTGTGGTAAGAGAATATGACCCTTGTCTTCTCCCCCTTCTTCCTCAGGAGGGGGCCGAGCAGGTGGGGCGGGGTGTCCCACTCAAGATCGACAAAATCAGGACCATGGCCGAGCGCTTCCCCGAGCAACCGGACCCGGAGAGTCTCTTCCTGCCGGAAGCAGCCGCCCTGGCGTTCGGGACGAAGGGTTATGATGGTCGGCCTGGTCTTTTTTCTCAGGAGGGGTGCCCAGGCAGGCCTGGGCACCATATCGAGGCGGATCTCGATACAGTCGGCCACCTTTGCGGCCTCTTCCATGTCTCGCAGGGCTTCCTGCTCCGTGGACGAGACGATCGGAACAGCGATCATGCCTGGGCCTCCTTCAAAGTCTCCAGGATCAAACCCTTCGGAATGCCGTTTTTGACGACGGCGTCTCCTATGGTGGTAGGCAGAGCCATGGCGATCCGTCCCTCCTCGGTTTTCTTGTCCGAGGCCATGAGTGCGAGGATCCTTTCGGCATTGTAGCCTTCGGGGATCCGAGTGGGGAGCCCGTATATCCCGAGCAGGGCAAGGAGCCTCCGTCTCTCGGTGTCTGACAGGATTCCCATCCTTGCCGAGAGGGCTGCTTCGGATGCCATGCCCATGGAGACGGCCATGCCGTGAGGTACCTGGTAGTCCGTGTAGGTCTCGATGGCATGACCCACGGTATGCCCGAAGTTGAGGATTCTTCGCAACCCTGTGTCTCTCTCGTCGTCGGCGACCACCGCACACTTGATCTGACAGCACCTGGAGACCATCTCCTCCAGGACCCCGGATCGGTGTTCCAGCAAGGCGGCGCGGGAGTCTTCCAGGAGCCGAAACAGTTCGGCACTTCTGATAACGGCGGACTTGATGACTTCCGCGAGGCCGTTGCGGAATTCATGGGGAGGCAGACTCCTGAGGACCGACGGATCCACGTAGACCCGGGAAGGCTGATAGACGGTGCCCAGAAGGTTCTTCCCCTGTGCGAGATCGATCCCGTTCTTTCCTCCCAGGCTGCTGTCAGACTGGGCAAGAAGGGTGGTGGGTACCTGGACGTAAGGGATCGACCGCATATAGAGCGAGGCCACGAAGCCGGTCACATCACCCACTACTCCTCCCCCAAGAGCCACAAGGGCTGATTTCCTGTCAAGACCCTTTGCCAGGAGCTGCTCGAAGATCCTCTTGACCGTCTTCCATCGTTTGGCTTCCTCTCCAGGACTGAAGGCGATCAGATCGGTCTTGATGCCTGCATCGCAGAGGCGGCGGCTCAGGCGGCGGCCCAGGAGCCCTTCCACCGTGCTGTCCGTAATTATGGCCAGTCGATTACCGAGCGGCCTTCCCTCGAGGTCGGCCACAAGAAAATCGATGACTCCGGAGCCTATGAAGATCTCGCACCTCTTTTCTTCCTCTTTAAGGGATAGATCGATCCTTTCCATTCGACTATGCGTCCCTCCCCATTAGTCTGGCCAGTTGACTCAGGTCGGCCATGAGTTTCCCGAATCGTTCGGGCTTCAGCGACTGGCCTCCATCGGAAAGGGCCTTCTCGGGCCATGGATGGACTTCGATGATGAGCCCGTCAGCCCCGGCCGCCACGGCGGCCAGGGAGAGGGGAGGGACGTATCTCCAGTTTCCGGCAGCATGGCTTGGATCGACGATCACGGGGAGATGGGTCTTCTCCTTGAGAACCGGGATGGCACTGAGGTCGAGGGTGTTGCGCGTAGAAGTCTCAAAGGTTCTTATTCCTCTTTCACAGAGCATCACCTTGTCGTTCCCCTCGGAGAGTATGTATTCGGCTGCCATGAGGAATTCCTCGATGCTCGTCATCATGCCGCGTTTCAAGAGAACGGGTTTCCCAACTCGCCCCACTTCCTTCAGAAGGGAGAAATTCTGGCTGTTCCGTGCGCCGATCTGGAGGATATCGGCATAGCTGGCAACGAGGTCCACGTCCTGGGGACTGATAACCTCTGTCACTACAGAGAGACCAAAGACCTCTCTGGCTCGAGCCATGAGTTTTAGCCCGGTTTCACCGAGCCCCTGAAAGCTATACGGTGACGTCCTGGGTTTGAAGGCTCCTCCCCTGAGGATCGAGGCGCCTGCCTCGCTCACGGCCCTCGCTGCTTCCATCAGCTGGGCTTCGTTCTCCACGGCACAGGGGCCTGCCATGACCACGATTCGCCCGTTGCCTATCTCGACATCGTTGACCTTCAGATAGCTCCTTACCCTCTTTGTCTCCCTGCTTGCGAGCTTGTACGGGGAGGATATGGGAACCACACGCTCCACTCCCGCCAGGCATTCCAAAACCTGGAGACGGTGCCTTCCCCTGCCGTGACCTGTTGCACCGATGACCACACCTCTCTCGTCTTCGATCCGATGGCACTCGTAGTCGAGCGCGCGGATCCTCTGCATGACCTCCTCAATCTGCTCGGGGGTCGCCTTTTCCTCCATGATGACGAGCATGGTTTCTTCCTCCTAAAGCAAGAGCCGCGGGCGAGGGTCCCACGGCTCTAAAACAAAAAAGCCGTGAGCACCGTTCGTCTGCCCACGGCTTCTGGATTCGATCCCCTTGTCCCTAACCCCAGCCCTGTGGGCAGACCATGACGAAAAGGTAATAAAAGCTAAAATAGAAAACCCTTCCGAATCCCTTTATCATCATGCTACCCACCTGTTTGATTGAAGGGTAGCATAATACAAAAAAACCCGTATGTCAAGCACCGGTTCAAGAAAAATTTCCGGAAAAGCCCCATCGCCCTTTCATCAAGATCCTTGAAACCCCTGCTGGCTCGTCTCCCCTGTTTCCAGCTCGTAGGTCTTCCTTACATACCTGTCGTTTTGGTTGGTGAGCTCGATCAATCCCTTAAGCCTGTCGAGAGCCTCCCCTGAATCGATCGATCTCCTGGCCATCTCGATTCCTTGCGTGAGACTCTCTGCCCTTCGGGCAGCCATGAAGACCGCGCCCGCGTTGAGAAGCGTGACATCACGACGGGGCCCGGGGCTTCCGTTCAAGATCTCCAAGATGATCTCTGCGTTCTCCCCCGCGGTTCCTCCTCTGATATCGACGAGCTCCGCCCTCTCAAGCCCGACATCCTCGGGCCGGATCACGTAGCTCTTGAGGGTACTGCCTGTGAACTCCGTGACCTTGGTCTTTCCGGTGATGCTGACCTCGTCCAGGGTGTCTTCCCCATGGACGATCAGTCCCCTCCGGATTCCGAGATTCCTCAGGACGGCCGCCATCATTTCGGTCATGTCCGGATTGTAGACACCGAGCACCTGGACCGATGCCCCTGCCGGATTTATGAGGGGGTCGAGGAAATTGAATATGGTTCGGAGGCCGATCTTCCTGCGGAGGGCCACGATGTGTTCGAGGCCGTTCTGGACCAGGGGTTCATAGAGGAAACAGATTCCCAACCCTCTGACGCACCGTTCGAGCTGTGTGGATGTCAGATCCAGGTTGATCCCCAGGGACTCGACTACATCGGCTGATCCGCATAGGGGAGAGACAGACTTCCTCCCGTATTTTGCGATCCTCAAGCCGCCTCCTGCCAGGACGAGTGCCACGGCGGTTGAGATGTTGAAGGTATTGGTTCCCTGGGTAAAGCCCTTTGCCGTGTTCAGAATGGTCTCCCTTTCCACGGTGATTTCTTCACGATCGATGGAGACCAGGTCGTCTCCTGCACGGATCACCGAGGCTCTCTGTCTGATCACCCTTGCTGCGGCGCTTATCTCCTCAGGCGTCTCCCCCTTCATCCGCAGTGCTGTGACGAATGAGGCGATCTGCTCAGAAGAGGCCTTCCTCCCGGTGATCTCCCCCATTACTTTCTCCATCTCCCCTCCGGTCAGGTCATGGCCCTGAACGACTCGTCGAATCGCTTCCCCGATCATCTTCTTTCTCCTTTCACATGGGATCACTTTCTCCAAAAAGTCAGAAAGCCGTGAGCCTTCCCAATAAGCTCACGGCTTTCTGAATCAAACCAAAAAGGCCGTGAGCAAAGGATCTGCCCACGGCCTCAATCATCGTCCGGTCTATCCCTCAGTGGCCATCATCGGGCAAATCCCTCCGATTTGACGTCCACCACCACCAGCGAAGACCTTTTCCAGAAATTCCAATCATCTTCCGAGCTCCCTATTTCTTACGGCAAGGAGAATACCAGAAGAGCAGGTCTCGTGTCAACAAAAAAAGAAAAGAAGGAAAAGAAGGGGACGTAGGTTCTCAAGCAACTTGACAAGATAACCTGGATGATCTAACCTTCGGTCATGCCAAGACAAGCGAGACTCGATGCGCCTGGAACCTTGCACCATGTCATAGGTCGGGGAATCGATCGGGTAAGAGTATTCAGGAGCACCCGAGATCGGGAGGATTTTCTCGACCGCCTTTCTACTCTCTGTCAAGAAGGTTCGTTGATAGTCTATGCGTGGGCCCTTATGCCCAACCATTTCCATCTTCTGGCGAGAACCGCCACTCAACGCCTCTCCAAGAGTATGAGAAAACTTCTGACCGGTTATGCGGTTAGCTACAACCGGAGGCATAACCGGTACGGACATCTCTTTCAAAACAGATATAGGTCGATCGTCTGTGAGAAGGATCCGTATTTCTTGGAGTTGACAAGATATATTCACCTCAATCCGTTGAGGGCCGGAATTGTGAAGAGCTTAGAGGAGCTAAATGGGTATCATTGGACGGGCCATTCCGCCATCGTGGGGCGAGTGGAGCGTGCCTGGCAGGATACAGAGGCGGTTCTTCAGTATTTTGGCGAGATGAGAAGAGAAGCGATTTCTCGTTACGAGTTTTTCGTCAGGGATGGTGTATCCCAAGGGCACAGGGAGGATCTTGTCGGAGGAGGCTTGATTCGCAGCTTTGGGGGATGGTCGCAGGTTCTCTCTCTCAGGCGGAAGGGGACAAAGATCGCCTCAGATGAGAGGATTTTGGGCAGCAGTGAATTTGTCAGGCTGCTGCTGTCTGAGGCTGAGGAGAGGCAAAAAGAGACGTTGAGATTATCTGCTCAGGTCTGTGACCTCACATCCTTGGCCAGAAGGATAGCGAAAAGAGAGGGGATAGCGGAATCTGAGTTGCGGTCTGGAGGGAAGTATGGGAATGTCGTCAGAGCGAGGAGGTTGTTCTGTCAGTTGGCGGTAAAGACAATGGGATATTCTGGAGCCGAGGTTGCCCGTTTTCTGGGTGTCACAACCTCGGCCGTCAATCGGTCGGCCAATTCCGAGGAGATGCCGGAAACCATGGATTACTTGCAAGAGTAAGTTGCTTGAGAACCTACGTCCCCCGAAATTACGAGCTCTGAACTCTAAACATAAATCTAGGCATCTGATACATCCGAGGATTGCTCCATTCCCCTTAGGAGACCCAAACGGGCCGCGATTCCGACGACGAAGCGCTGGACGGAGGTCATGCGTGCCCGTCTGGCGAGAAGAGATTCGGCCAGGGCCGCTTGGTCTGTAATGATCCCGTCAACGCCGCGGTCGATCATCACCGACATCCGCACTGGATCGTTTACGGTCCAGACGTACACCTTCTTTCCCCGCCGGTGGGCCGTCCGTATCAACCGCCTGGTGGCCAGGCCAGCAGTGACTGCAAGGAAGTCGACGTCGAGGGCGGTCAGGTCGCCGACAGCGAGGCCGCTCAAAAAACCATAGGTCCAGTCCGGCCGGAGAGCCTTTGTTCTGAGTATTCCCTCGTACTTCAGTGACATTATTGCGATCTGTGAGACCATACCCGTGGCTTCGACGATCTCGACGACCCGCTGCTCGAGGTGTTTGTTGTATCCGTAGTACTTCAGCTCTATGATGACACCGGTCTTTCCCCTGCAGGCATCAAGGACCTGCCGGAGGGTCGGCACCCTCTGGTCTTTGAACTCAGGAGCAAAGAAGCTCCCGATATCGACTTTCTCCAACTCCGCATAAGTAGCTTCCCCTATCTTCAGGCCCACCCTCGAGACTCTCATGAGGTCCATGTCGTGGGCGACGACGACCCTCCCGTCCGCGGTCTCCTGGACATCGATCTCGACCCAATCGGCGTGGTCGGCGATGGCCCGGTCCATGGCCGCAAGCGTATTCTCGGGTGCCACCCCAGCGCCCCCGCGGTGCGCCACCACCTCAATGCGGGCGTCGACCGGGATGGAGTGGACCAGGATCACGGCCGTCACGGCGACGGCTGCAGCTGCCGCGAGGCTCCCCCAGAGCACAGTCCAGCGTCTAATCCGCCATGCAGGCTCTCCGGCAAGCGATCCAACCGGGGCGATCGACCGGTTCTTGAGCCCCCCTCTTCCCCCCCATGCTCGGTAGAGACGTACCACAAGAAGGGCGAAGAACACCGCGGCCAGGAAGGAGATGGCCAGATTCCCCAGGGAGCTCAGTATGAATACCGCTCCGACCGCACCGGCGACGAGAAGAAGAGAACCGCTTTGAGTGGGGATCAGGAATCGGCCGGCAAAGCCCACGATCCAGGTGAACAGAGCCGAGGCGGCTATTGAAAGTGCCGCCCAGCCGGCGAACCAGAGAGCTATCGTCCACCTGCGGCCTCTTGTTCTGGTTTGGCTGGAGCGAAGTGCTTCTTTGGGCCCGGATTCCTCGAACAACAGGATCGGCAATGCGAAGGTCCACCCCAGGGCGAGACGGGCAAGTAGTACCAAAAGCCCGAGGAGGATCCCTCCGATAAGCAGGGCTGCCACCCACAGGACCGGCGGCTTTTGGGTGAGGTAGTAGTTTATATCGTGGTCGGTTAGGAAGGCGAAAAAGACCCCTCCTGCGGCAGCGAGGAAGGGCAGCGCCAGCAGAAGGCTCTTGACCGCCACCCTCCCTGCGAGCCGTGTCATGGCTGCGGCATGTCGAGCCGAATAACGCAGTGCCTGTCCCCAGGTCACGCGGCGGTTCTCGGCCGTCCCAAGGCAGACGGCCATCAGACTTGCCTGTTCGGCGAAGACGATGCCGGCCCATATAACCCCCACCAGGATGAGCAGCACCAGACCCGCCGGGCGGAGGAAAAAGAACAAGATCCCCTCATTGGTGAGTACTCGGTTGTCTGCGCCGGTCAAGAATATGTGAAGAAGCACGGCGACGAGTGGAGTGAGTAAGACGAAGCCGGCGCCCTTTGCCAGAACGTCTGTCACAAGGAGCTGGGGCCATGTCCGCCTGAACTCCCATAGAATATTTCGGCCGGCCTTTTTCCCAAATCCGGCGGTTTCCCCGGCCTTCCCATCACCGGGCTGCTTGTTGTCGTGAGCCAACATGTCCCTCTTTGCCTCCCTTTTGAGCATTTGGCCTGCTCCTATTATTATAGAAAGTGGACCAGACCGAATAGAAGAGGACGGGAGAAGGGACTCGCCTGAGCAGGGTCCTGACTCCGGTCCTGCCAGGGAAAGCGGTGTGCTTCTGGTTGGCCATGTTGATCCTGAAAACTGGAGGCTCCTCTGAGCCTCGAATCTCGCGCGTGATTTGACGAAATCCGCCGAGTCTGATAGCATCTGGCCTGTTCATCTTGGACGTTTTGTTCCGCGACCCTGTGACTCTTATGGGAACTGCTGAGAGATCGGACTCAAAGGGACCGACCGCAGAGGCGACATTACTGGTCGAGAACGCCAGGATTCGGACTCTCGATGAAAGAGGAACCGTGGCCGAGTCCCTTGCCGCCATGGGGGACAGGATCATTGCTGTCGGCTCGAACAAGGAGCTTGCCGGTTTGGCCGGTCGAGCGACCGAGCGGCTCGACCTCGAAGGACGAACTGTTTTGCCCGGTTTCATCGATGCTCACGAGCACCTCTCGAGTTTTGCCGAGATGTTTCTCCAGGTCGATCTCTCACCGGACCGGGTGAGGAGCCTCTCGGAACTCGCGGAGGTTATCCGGTCAGAAGCCGAGCGGCTGCCCGAGGGAGAATGGATCCGGGGGATCCTCTATGATGACACGAAGATGGAAGAGCAGCGGCTTCTCACCCGGGACGATCTCGACCGCGTGGCTCCCCGCCATCCGGTCATTGTATCTCATGTCAGCCTCCACTGGGGGATTGCCAATTCAGAGGCTCTGAGGCGAGGAGGCCTTGATGAGACCAGCCCGGACCCTGAGGGAGGCAGGCTCGGCAGGGATCCTGCCACCGGCCGGTTGACCGGGCAATTGATCGAAGCCGCTTTTTTTCGGTTTGCCGACCAGGCCATGAGCGGAGAGCCGGTCGTGGTCCCCCCATTCGATCGTGGGGTCCGGAGAAGGGCTCTCGTAGAAGCCGCCAAGGTGTTGAATTCGGCGGGTCTCACCAGTGTCGTCGACGCTCTGGTCTCTTCCAGCTATGTTACTTCCTATCTCGATACAGCCCGGGAGAGATCGCTGCCTCTCAGGGTCAACATGTTGCTCAGCTACTTCCTCCTCCACGATTTGGAGGGGTTGGGTCTCCTGGGAGGGTGGGGAAACGAACTCGTCCGATCTACCGGGATCAAGGTCATCCTCGATGGGGCGATTGCCGGGCGGACAGCCGCTTTCGGTGACGGATATGCCGACAACCCTGAGGACCATGGGGTTCTGGTTATCGAAGACCAGGGTTTCCTGAACGAGTTGGTCGAGAGGATTCACCGTCTTGGTTATCAGGCATGCCTTCATGCGAACGGAGACGTGGCCATCGAAATGGCCCTCGACGCCATAGGGAGAGCCGAGGAGATATTTCCACGACCCGACCCTCGCCATAGGATCGAGCATTGCACGGTCATCAATGAGAGGATTTTGGAAAGAATGGGCCTGCTTGGGGTCCTGGCCGTTCCATTCGGGTCCTACCTGTGGCAGCACGGCGAAAAGCTCATCCCCTACTACGGACGGGAGCGGGTGGAGACCATGTTCGCACATAGGAGCTTCCTGGAGAAGGGGATCAGAGTGGCGGGTTCTTCTGATCATCCCTGTGGATTGCATCCTCCTCTTCTGGGAGTCCAGACGATGGTCACCCGGCAGACCAAGACAGGTGAAGTCGTCGGTTCCTGGCAGAAGATTTCCATCGAAGAGGCCTTCAAGATGTACACGTCCCATGCAGCCTATGCCTCTTTCGAAGAAGATGTGAAGGGGTCGCTCACCGTGGGCCGGTTGTCGGACATGGTTGTCCTGGAGGAGGACCCGTGGGATGTCTTGCCGGGGGAGATCGGAGAGATCGGCGTGACCATGACCATCCTGGGCGGCCGGGTGGTATACAGAAGTCTCTGAGCCCAATGCCGTCGAGGGCATCCCGGCAGTGGTTGTCGATGAACCTGCCCGCGTCGTTGGAGCGTTGAGCCGGACAGGGGTGCTTGTCCCGGCCAGGCAGGTGCTCGGGTGAGGGACTGCGTCCGCCATCCTATAGGGGAGGGGGGCGATTTTTGTCGGATTATGGAAAGGGCGATGTGTATAACATAGAAGAGGAGCGGCGCGTGATCGAAACACTGATAAGGAATGCTCTGATCCTCGACGGAACGGGCGGCAGGCCCAGATCCGGTTCGATCGGTATCTCCTCCAGCGGGAGGATCGCCTTTGTCGGGAGGGACATACCGGGGAGTAATGCTCATAGGGTGATCGAGGCTGAAGGACTCCATGCGCTTCCAGGATTCGTGGATATCCATTCACACAGCGACCTGGCGGTGCTCGACAACGACAAGGCAAGTCCCAAACTGATGCAGGGCGTCACAACGGAGATTGTCGGCAACTGCGGCCTTTCTGTTGTCCCTGTCTCGCCGGAGAACAGGAAAGAGTGGGCGGCCCAGTATGAAGGCGTCTGGGGAAAGCTTGGAAGGGGATGGAACTGGGTCTCTCTTGGGGAGTATCTGGAGATTCTTCAGCAGAGAGGCTTGCAGGTCAATCTCGGTTCCCAGGTTGGGTTCGGTGCCATACGGCTCGCCGCCTTGGGATGGCAGAGCCGTCCTGCAAGTTCCCAGGAGATCAGGCATATGGAGGAGCTGACCCGTCGGGCGTCTCGTGAAGGCTCATTCGGTTTGTCCTTCGGGCTCGTCTACGCCCCTGCCTGTTACGCCGCCCGGAGAGAGCTGAAGAGCGTTTCAAGGGCAGCCGCACAGGAGGACATGTTGTTGAACTTCCACATAAGGAGCGAGGGGGAGACTCTCCTCGAGTCGATCCAGGAGGCAATCGAGATAGCTTCCTTTTCAGGGGCAAGGCTGCACATATCTCATCTGAAGGCTTTCGGAAGGGAGAATTGGAACAAGACGGACCGGTTGCTTGAACTGATCCGTGAGTGCGGCCTCGACATCACATTCGACGTCTACCCATACAGCGTCGGCAGCACGACGCTCAACGCCGCGTTGCCGCCGTGGGTCCTTGAAGGCGGGACGGAGATGATGCTCCGCCGCCTCGGGAGTAAGGAGATCCGGGACCGCATACGGGAAGATATCCATCACGGGATCGAGGGATGGGAGAACTATCTCCGCGCCACAGGTGCCGGGGGCCTCATGGTCACCAATCTCAGATCTCCTGGGTTTCGAGACTTTGACAGCCGATTTCTCGCCGATATCATGAAGGAGACACGTCGAGACGAGGTTGATACTCTGTGTGACATAATCCTGGCCGAGGGAGGCCGGGCGAGCATGCTCATGCATGCCATGTCGGAGGAGAGCGTCACCAGGATCCTGGCTGACCAAAGGAGCATGCTCGGCACGGATGGTCTTTACGGAGGTATGCCTCACCCCCGTCTCTATGGGACCTACCCGACTTTTTTCAGGAAATACATTCTCGAAAAGAGAATCATGCCGCTCGAAGAAGGTGTCCGCAAGGCCACGGGCTATCCGGCAAGCAGATTCGGGATCAAGGGAAAGGGGCTGATAAAGGAGGGCTACGATGCGGATATCCTTATCATAGACATGGGGAGATTCGATTCCCCTGCTGGTTTCGGCGATTCGATGCGGTATGCCGAGGGGGTCGAATACGTGTTGGTCAACGGCAGGGTGGTGGTTGAGAATGGAGAGTACAACAACAGACTGGCCGGCCGTGTCCTGAGGAGGTAGGGGCTTCCCCCGGGAGAGATGAGGCACGCTCCCTCCATTTCTTGTGGCGGAGTGGAAAACCGTCTCGAGGAGGGAACCCCGAGGAGCGAAGAAGATCCGGAACGAATTCTCGTGGTCCAAGTCCAGGGACGAGGTTTTCCGAGCCTGCCCCAGGCAGTATCACTTCAGCTATTACGCGTATTGGGGTGGTTGGCGAGAGGACGCGCCGCCGAGAACGAGGCAGATCTACATTCTCAAAAACCTCAAGAACCGGTACATGTGGGCGGGCGAGAAGGTGCACGAATGCCTGAAGCACACCCTGAGGAACCTCCAGCGGGGTGTCTCGATACTCGAGGTGGACGATATCGTATCGATCACCCTCGACCGGATGCGCGAGGAGTTCAGGTCATCCAGGGAGAAGAGGTATCTCCTCCATCCAAGGACATGCGCCCTTTTTGAGCACGAGTACGGCGAAGAGCTTGACGATGCGGAATGGAAGCGGGTTGCGGACAATGTGGAACAGTGCCTTAGGAACTTCTACGGTTCCGAGATGTTCCTCATGCTGAAGGACCTGCCCCGCCGGATGTGGCTGGAGATCGAAGATTTCTCCTCCTTCTACCTCGACGGAACGAAGATATGGGCTGTTATAGACTGCAGCTTCCGGACAGAAGAGGGCGCCGTCATCATCGACTGGAAGACGGGCCGAAGCCTCGGGGCCGATATATCTCTCCAGCTCGCCTGCTATGCCATGTACGCCATGGAGAGGTGGAGGCTGCCCCCGGAGAGGGTGAGACTCGTAGAGTACAATCTCCTCTCGAACCGGAGTGTGGACTTCACCATAGGCCGGAGGGAGATCGAGAGTGCGACTTCTTACATCCGGGGAAGTATCGCGGACATGCAGTCCCTCCTGGCCGACGTGGCAAACAACGTGCCGAGAGAGGAGAGATTCTTTAGAAAGACCGGGGATGAAAAGACCCGGGCCAGGTGCAATTTCAGGAAGGTGTGCGATTGAGGGTTTCTCCTGCCGGATTGGTCGCGGTCGAGGCATCCGGTGTGGGCGATGAAGGTCGATGGTGACCGTGGAGAAAGGCGACGTAGTCATTGTCGGAGGGGGGATTGTCGGCGTTTCCATCGCCTACCATCTCGCCCGAAGAGGGATGAAGGATGTGATCCTCCTCGAAAGGGGATCCCTCGGCGGGGGGTCCACCGGGCTCTGTGCCGGGGGGATCAGGACCCAATTCTCCACCGACATCAACATTCGTTTCTCCAGGGAAAGCCTGGAGTTCTGGACCCGCTTCGAGGAACTCACCGGTGTGGACCTCGAGTTCAGGCAGGTTGGATATCTCTTCCTGGCCACGCGTCCCGAGACTCTGGATCTGTTCAGGAGGAACGTGAGACTCCAGAGATCCTTTGGCCTTCCGGTGGAGTTGTTGAGCCCCGAGGAGATCCACTACAGGTGGCCATTTCTTCGATGGGAAGATCTGGCAGGAGGAACCTTCTGCGCTCTGGACGGCTACGCTGGGCCTTACGAGGCCATGACCGGGATGGTGAGGGTGGCCCGAAGGCTGGGGGTCCGGATAAGGGAACAGACCGAGGTGGTGGGTGTCTATGGGAGGAGCGGGAGGATTACGGGAGTGGAGACGAGCACAGGGAAGATCGAGACCCGGATCGTGGTCAATGCAACCGGACCCTGGGCTTCGATTACGGGGCGCATGGCCGGTGTGGAGATCCCGGTAAAACCCGTGAGGCGCCAGCTCTTTGTAACGGCCCCCTTCAGCCTCTCCGATGAGCCCATCCCTATGGTCATCGATTTCGACCAGGGATGGTACTTCCGCCAGGAGGGCAAGGGCCTGCTTCTGGCAGGTCCTGTCGACAGGGAACCGAGTTTCCGGACCTCCATCGAGCCTTCAGCGATGGCCGAGACGGCCGAGAAGGCGATAGCCCGGGTGCCTGCTCTCCAGGAGGCCCGCATGGCCCGGGGTTGGGCGGGCCTGTACGAGATCTCTCCGGATCATCACGCCATCCTAGGCCCGGTTCGAGACCTGGAAGGGTTTGTCACCGCAAACGGGTTCAGCGGCCACGGCTTTCAGCACAGTCCTGCCGCCGGCCGGCTCATTGCGGATTTCGTCACCGGGGAAGGGGTGTCCCAGGATCTGTTACGCCTATGCCTGGAGCGTTTCGAAAAGGGGGAGACAATTGAAGAGCCCATGACGGCTTTCAGGGAATGATCGCCTTGTGAGCCGGGCTGGCAGCTGCTGTGCCCTCACAGGAGTTTCTGGAGATCCTCTCCAACTCCCTCGCTTTTCAGCTTTCGGAGCGCCCTCTTTTCGATCTGCCTCACCCTCTCACGGGAGAGGCCCAGCTCGTTTCCGATCTCCTCCAGGGTGGAAACCACTTCGTGATTAATCCCGAACCGCCTCCTGAGTACAGCCTCTTCCCGGGGGGAGAGGTTTCTCAGGGCCTCTCTGAGTTTCTCTGAAACCTCCCTCTTGGTCACAGCTTCCGGCGGAGAGAGGGTCTTTCGATCCGGAACCAGATCGATCAGTCGTGCCTCACCGTCCCTTGCAGGAATCTCAAGGGATAGCGGCTCCTCGACGAGATTCTGGAGGACCTCCCACTGCCCCTGGGAGAGCCTGCTCTTCTCCATGATCTGCTCGGGGGAGAGGCCTTCAGATTCCCCGGGCTCTTCGCTGAGGGCTTGCAAGACGTTGCGGTAACGATTCAGGGCCCCGAACATGTGCACGGGCATCCGGATGGTCCTTCCCTTCATCTCGATGGCCCTGTGGATAGCCTGACGGATCCACCAGGTCGCATAGGTACTGAAACGGAGCTCTCTTGTTGGATCAAACCTGGTGACGGCCTTCATCAGGCCCATGTTGCCCTCTTGAATCAGGTCGGCAAGGGGGAGTCCCCTGTTGAGGAAGTGCTTGGAGATGCTGACCACCAGCCTGAGGTTGGACTGTACCATGCGGCCGAAAGCTTCTCCGAGTCTGGCCTCCAACAGGTGGATTTGATCCAGGAGTTCTGTCATGCGATACTCCCGCGCCTTGTCGGGATCGATCTCCCTCAGCCGGAGCAGAATCCGATTGATCAAATCAGCCTTGGCATTCAAAACCCTGCCTTTCCCTTTTCCTCCGGAGCGCATCGTTCTCTTGAGATGTTCGATTTCTCGCACTTTGATAGGAATTTCCATGAAAAGACGAAGCAAATCCTCCTGGATCTCCTGGATTTCCCTTGCGAGTCTGGCCTCGTCCTCCCGACTGAGCAAGGGATATCGGGCCATGTCCCGGAGATACAGGAAGAGGGGGTTCTCCTCCTCGCCGAGTTCGAGCTCGTCTTCGTGAGCAAGGGGCTCCTCCTCGTCAGGAGAACGTGCCCAACCCTCTTCTTCCCATTCGGGATCTATTTCTGGATTGGTGAACATTGGCTCTCCTCCAGTTAATCGTGTTCGGACTTTGGGAACAGGTGTTCCGGGACGGCATTTCCACCAGGACCCGTTGAAAACCGGGAAACAGACCCCATCGCCGGCTTCAGGAGTACGGCAGGATCGATGCTTGCTTTGTGGAATGCAACGAGAAAGGACGGGTCAGACTGATCAGAACCGGAAGAGCCTGTTGAACCTACCAGGAGAGACCGGTATTTCCTCTTGCATAAAGGCGACCTCTGGATGGATGCGACCCGCCCTGTAAGGTTCTGTTCTCAACGGGATCTGTTAGGTCTTATCCGGAGAAAGACCACGAGACAAACGTCTTCCCTTCCCCCCTTGGTCCCATGTCACAGGACACACCTCTACTAATATTATTAACACATCTTCAAGTTATTTCAAGCCAAATCGGGAATATCAGGATGACTGCCTAAACATATTATACTATTTCTCCAAAAGTCAAAACATATCCCTTTTTCTCTCGACCCCGCCCTCAGCCCCTTGGCCGAGTCCCGCCACAAGAAAAAAGCGAGAGACCGGAGTCTTCCCCCCTGGAATGGGCCGCTCCTCAAGGTCTTTGAAGCGAAGGGAAGAGGGGGTGCTCATGTCGAGAAGAGAAACAACCGTGGAGCTAAAGACCGGCAGGGATCTTCGGTCAAAAGATGAGGAAACTCCGGTCAAGATTTGTCTTGACCGGCGGCTCTTCTTTCCCTTTAATGTATCCTAAACCGAATCAGAAGCCATCCATGCCGGTTCCCTGAAAGAAACCGGCCTTCTGGAAGGACGGTCTTTGTGGGCGTCAAGATCATCATCGGTCTCCTCGTCATCCTCGGCATCTCCATGATCGGTGCGCGAAAGTCCTTTGTCCGGATGCGCCTCCCCTTTCTCACTCAATACCTGTTTCTCACCGGTACGGAGTTTATTTTGATCGGCCTGTTCCTGGGCAGTAACTTCCTCAATATCCTCGACGAGAAAACCCTGTCGAGCCTCGGTCCCTTTCTCAGCTTGGTGCTCGGATGGATCGGGTTTCTTTTCGGCGTGCAAGTGGAGTTTCGAAAACTCCGGATGTTTCCTCCCTCATACTGGATGGGCACGGTTATTCAGTCGATGGTGACAATGGCCCTGGTTTTTTCGGTTTTCTATTGGCTATTCTGGCGCATGGTGCCGGGAGAGCCCGCCTTTGTCCTTGCTGCGTGTGTGGTGCTTTCCGCCGCTGCAGGGGTTACGGCTCAATCGGTGCCGGCCTTGGTTGCCGAGGAGATGAGGGCGCCGAGGGTAGGAATCGTGAGACTGGTACGGTACATCTCCAGTCTGGACGGCCTGGTCGGCCTGGGGATCTTCGGCTTGCTCTTCTGCTACATCCCGCCCGTCCCTTCAGGGGAGACGGGATTGTTTATCCTGCTGCGCGGGCTTGCGGTCAGTGTAGGTCTGGGATTGATAGTCGGGTTTCTGTTCAACTCCTTCATGTTTCACAAGGCCTCCAATGAGGAACTCCTGCTCATCGTAATCGGCATGGTGACCTTCAGCGGGGGGATCGCCGCTTACCTCCATCTTGCCCCGCTCTTTGTCTGCATGGTCATGGGAATCCTGGTGGTGAACCTGTCTCCTGCCAGGGAAAGGGTGATGGAAACCCTCGTGGGTGCCGAGAAGCCGGTATACCTCATTCTCCTGGTCCTGGCCGGGGCGACGTGGCGGGTGGGGGGGGCAGAGGTCTTCCTCTTGGCCGGTGTCTACTGGTCTGCCCGGCTTGTGGGGAAAATGCTCGGAGGGTATCTCGCAATTCGCAATCTCGCCGCCTTTCCTTGTCCCAGGACGGTTGGCGTGACACTGGTCTCCCAGGGGGGAGTTGCCGTCGCAATGGTTCTCGGTTTCCAACGGGCCTATCCTTCGGATGTGACAGACACGGTGGTTGCCATCGTCCTTCTGGCTGTCATGGTGAACGAGTTGATCAGCCCATATCTGGCGAGAAGGGTGTTCGACCGTTACTGCGAGGAGACATGACGAGGGTCCTGACTTTCGTTGCCATTGTGGCTCTCATGGGAGTGGTCCGTTTCCTCGGGACCGACGGTCTTGTTGCCGCCCAATCGCAGGTGACAGTAGCCTTTGGATTCCTCCTTCTGGCGGCCTACCTTATAGGCGAAATCTTTTCTACAGTCTCCCTGCCCAAGATCAGCGGCTACATCTTCACCGGCCTCCTCTTCGGTCCCCACATCCTGGATTTTGTCGAGATAGAGATGGTCCAGCGGCTCAAGGTGGTTGACGATCTTGCCCTGACTTTCATAGCACTTGCAGCGGGTGGGGAGCTGAGAGTCAAGGATCTGAGGAGCAGGTACAGAAGTATCCTCTACACTATCTTCTTTCTTACCACTGTGGTATGGTCCGGTGTAACCCTATTCGTGCTTTCCACACACGGCCTGGTTCCCTTTACCCGCGAGATGGGTTTCCCGGTTTTGTTTTCCGTGGCCCTTCTGTTCGGAGTCATCTCGGTGGCGAGGTCGCCATCGTCCGCCATTGCAATAATCAAAGAATGCCGGGCAAGGGGCCCGTTCACCGAGGGGGTTCTCGGCGTCACCGTGGCCATGGACGTCGTGATTATCCTGCTTTTTGCCGCGACCGTTTCGGTCGCCGGCGTCCTGTCGCAATCGGATGGATCCTTCCATGCAGGATTGCTTCTGGTTCTATCGGCGGAGATACTCCTCTCCCTTTCCCTCGGTTATCTTGTCGGTCTGTTCATGGCCTTCTATATCAAGCGTATCCGGGTCTATCTGGCGGTTTTCGTCCTTGGCGTCACATTCTCCATCGCCAGGTTTTCATACTACCTCGGAGCCTTCATGGGGGAGTCCTTCCACGTCGCTTTCCATCTCGAGCCGCTCTTGATCTGTATGGCTGCAGGCTTCATCATTCAAAACCGCTCCTCCGAGGGTGAGAGGTTGATGAATGCCATCGACCGGTCTTCCCTTCCAGTCTATGTGATCTTTTTTGCTCTCACCGGTGCGGCCCTGGATCTGGACGCCCTGAGACAGACCTGGCATGTGGCCATATCCCTCGCAGGTGTTAGACTCGTGATGATCTGGTTGGGCGCCTTTCTCGGGGGGCGGCTGAGCGGTGATCCTCCGACCTTCTACCGGAACAGCTGGCTTGCCTTTGTCACCCAGGCAGGGGTCTCCCTTGGACTGGCGGCCATCGTGGCCAGGCGGTTCCCGCAATGGGGCGTCTCCTTTGCCACCATCGTCGTCGCAGTGATTGCCGTCAACCAGTTGATAGGTCCGGTGGCTTTCAAGTTGGCTCTGGCAAGAGTGGGAGAAACACGGGCAGGCCGGCGGCGGCCGCTGCCTTCTATCTAGTTGCCACCGGAAGACGGCCCTTCCGCTCGGTAAGACGGGCGCCCTAGAAACCTCGTTGTCTTCGTTCCACGGGGGTTTTTCAGTGGCGACTACTCCGGGGGAGCCCGAGGCGGGAAAAGTAGGTAAGAGGTGCGGCAAAGAGGATGCCGATAGTCTGTTGATGAGACTGGAGGCAGGTCTCCTCGACAAAGGCGATGGCCTCCCTCAGGATTTCTTCGTCCTCTATGACCGAGAATACCGTTTTGTTGTGGCCCCGGCCGCCGGTTGTCATCGATCTGAATCCCGCAAAGATCGGGATGTCCTGACTGATCACCTGGAGCATGCCCATGGTGTCGACCACGGTCGCCCCGGACACCCCGATGTCGAGAAGCCCTGTCAGAATCTCGTCGAGGAGTTCTTCCTTATTGAGGACAAAGACCAGCAGATGGATCGATCTTTTCAATGGTGGGCCACCTGTCCTTCGCTTTCCTGGATGATAGAGAGAACCTCGCCGGGGTCACGGGCGGACCGGAGTCTCTCTACGAGGGGCGTGTGAATTGTCATTCGAGAGATTCCTGCCAGGGCCTTGAGATTGAGATCGGTTCTCCGGTCATTGGCAACGATCATGAAGATGACTTTCACCGGTTCTTGGTCAAGGGATTGGAAATCGACTTCTTTGCTGAGGAGGGCCACGGCAATGGCCATATCCTCGATCTCCTCCGAAAAGGCATGGGGCACGGCGAGGCCTTTTCCAATGCCTGTGGTCATCACTTTCTCTCTTGTCATGAGACGGCTCAACAGCTCTCCATCCTTTTCGACCAGCCCGGCCTGTTTGAAAGCCCGTGTCACACGGCGGAGTGCATCTGCCTTGTCTTTGGCTCTGAGCCCGGTGATTATGAGCTCCCTCTTGATATATTGGAAGAGCTTCATGAGTCGGGTCCAAACTACCGGGAGAAATCCCCGGGGCACGTTCTTCAGTCGGGTTCCATCAGGCCAAACCTTAGCAAATTGCCTTCCCTTTGACAAGACCGGGGCCCCGGAATATGAAGGTGCATCTGGATAGTGTCTCGGGGTTCTGTTATAAAATGGGGGGACAGAAGGGGGAGGATGTCTTGGTTTCTCAAGTCTCCTATATCATTTCTTACCCGTGGATGCATTGCCCGGGGAAGTACCGCCTAACGAGGCGATCCGGAGTCGGGGATCATGGCTGCTCGTGGGGTGGTGGATGAAGAATCTCGGCTATGCTCTCATCACCGTCGTCGCCTGGGGCCTGTGGGCGTTCCTTCCCAAGATAGCTACGGAGTATATATCTCCTTCGAGCATAATGGTGTATGAGGTGATCGCGGGACTGGCCGTGGGGCTCGTCCTGATGTACAGGCTCGGGGGGCGCCTTCCCATCAAGGGGAGGGGGCCTGCCTGGGCTTTTGTAAACGGCATCATCGGATACGTGGGGATTCTTCTGTATCTGCTTGCGATTTCCAAGCAGGATGCGATTGTGGTCGCTCCTCTGTCGGCCACATATCCGATCACCACCTTGATACTCGGGAGTGTTCTGTTGAGAGAAAAATTCAGGAAACTGAACTACGCCGGAGTCTTCCTGGCTCTGGTGGCGATCTATTTGATCCTCACATAGGATCTTCGGCGGGACGTCTCTGGCCCGTTGAGTCCCTTGCAAGCCGCGGGCACACGATGAACAACGATTGGATGATTTACATATTCCTGGTGATCCTCTGCTGGGGGACCTGGACCTTCTTGCCGAAGGTCATCATAAGGACGATATCGGCCGAATCGGCTCTGGTCTTGGGGATAATAGGCACCGCCTTCTGTGGAATGATCGTGTTGTTTTTCATCAGCATGGAATTCCACCCTCTCGGTAGCCTGTGTGCCCTCTCTGCGGGTTTCTGCAACTACCTGGGGGCGTACTACTATTTCAGGTCCGTGAGGGCCAACCCGGTGGGCCTGGTTTCGTCGATATCGAGTCTCTATCCGGTCGTGGCGGTGGTCCTGAGCGTCTTGCTCCTCGGCGAGAGGGCCTCACCGAGAAGGGTGGTTGGAATAGCTCTGGCCATCGCCGCGATCTACCTGATGAATCTGCCGAGAATCGAGGGGGAGGATTGCGAGGCGAGATCGAGAAGCGGAGTAGATGGATCCACGGGGAAGAAGGGGGGATAGGCCCTTTGATTGCCGGCCCCATGCCGGCCCTGCCTGCATGTGGTATACTAGCTCCCGTGGCAGGGTTTGACCGGGGAAGGGGCCACTAGAGCGTGTCCCAGATATGCGTAGAAGACGGAAGGAGAGCCATGCTCGACATAAGGTACATCAGGCAGAACCCGGAAGCTGTCAAGACCAATTGCCGGAACCGGAATATTGAGGCAGACGTGGACCGGGTGCTCCATCTTGACAGCCAGCGGCGGGACCTCCAGTTCAGGACGGACAACCTCAGGAGGAGGCTGAAGGAAGTCTCGGAGATGATCCCAAGGCAGGAGGATCCGGACAGGCGTAAGGATCTGGTGGGAGAGGCGAAGGCGACAAAGCAGCAGATCGCCGAGAACGAGAAGCAGCTCCGAGAGATTTCTGCGGCGTACTACGAGGAACTCTCGATGATCCCGAACATGACCCATCCCGAGGCACCGGTGGGGACTTCGGAAAAGGAGAATCGAGAGATTAAGCGGGTAGGGAGGCCGCGGGAGTTTGACTTCGTACCGAAGAGCCATGTCGAGCTGGGGGAACAATTGGGACTCGTCGATTTCGAGGGAGGCACCCGTGTAGCTGGACAGAAGTTTTACTACCTCAAGAACGAGGCGGTCTTGCTGGAGTATGCCCTGATCCGGTATGCCATCGACATGCTCGCCAGGGAAGGGTTTACCCTATATGTCACTCCGGATCTGGCCCGGAGCGAGATCGTCGACGGAATCGGGTTCAATCCCAGGGGCGAGGAGACACAGGTCTACTCGATTGCCGATTCCGATCTCTGTCTTATCGGGACAGCGGAGATCACCCTGGGAGGGCTCTACGCCAATCAGGTCATCCCTGCCGACGAGCTGCCCATGAAACTCCTCGGGATCTCCCACTGTTTCCGGACAGAGGCCGGTGCACCGGGGCGTGCGGCCAAGGGACTCTATCGGGTTCACCAGTTCACAAAGGTTGAAATGTTCGCCTTCACAGAGCCGGACCAGTCAGAGGCTATGCATGAGTCTTTCCTGGGCTACGAGGAGGGTATCTTTGCCGGCCTCGGGTTGCCCTATCGGGTGGTAGACATCTGTACGGGCGACCTGGGAGGCCCTGCTTACAGGAAGTACGACCTGGAGGTCTGGATGCCTGGACGGGGCGATCAGGGGGAGTGGGGTGAAGTGACGAGCACTTCGAACTGCACCGACTACCAGGCCCGCCGGCTGAAGATCCGGTACAGATCGAGGAAGACGGGGAAGAACGAATTCGTTCACATGCTGAACGGGACGGCGGTCGCCGTGAGCCGGGCCCTTATGGCAATCATGGAGAACTATCAAGAGGCCGACGGCTCCATTGTCGTCCCTGAGGCGCTCAGAAGATACACGGGATTCGATGTGATAAGGCGATGAGCTTCGTCCTGCCTGCGTGAGGCCCGCAAGACAGGTGCTGATCTTACTGCGATCTCCTGACCTGTTCCAGGATCCCCCTTATCTGGGGCAGGAGGTAGACTCCCTCTGTATTGAAACACGCGAGAGCTCTGGCAAGGACCCTCATCTTGTCTTCGGCGGTTTCGGACCGGTCGAGCAAGATCCTGTACCTTCCCTTGACCTTGCAGATGCCGCTCCTCACGGGGAAGTCCTCCCCTGCGAGGCTTTCATGGATGACCTCTATGCCGAGTTTCTCGGCCAGTTCTTCGAGGTGGTCGACGATCCTTCTTGTCTCCATCTCACCGCTCTCTACCAGGGGAATCGAGGACTTCTCCCCTGCTAGGCCCTCTGGTTGCCGGGTTCGGGGACAGTGTCGACGGGTTCGAGGAGAATCGTCACCTTCCCGTCCGGCAGGGTGTGGGGGACCCCCTTCAAGGGCATGCCTATCCGAAGGTTTTCGGGCTCCACATGGGGGATCCAGCCCATGATCCTGAGTCCGCCTTCGATCTCAAGGAGACCCACAGGGCAGGGTTGGAGGGTGATCGACGAAAAGGGCATCATCGTCTTTGAGGCGAAATGTTCCGGGGGAACATGGATCATGGTGAAAGTGGCCAGTCTGCCCCGGGTGTCTAGAGGGATCCATTCCATGTCGCTTGCCATGCACCTGAAACAGTCAGCCCTGGGAGGGAAGAACTCCGTCCCGCAGCTCTTGCATCTTGTGGCCGTGATCCTGCCCGAGGCCAGGTCCCGGGCGAACCGCTCGACCTTGGTCTGATCTATATGTAAGGAAAAATCCCTGAACCCCATTCAGTCCCCCCTGAAGATGTGGACCGCAGCGACCTGCCCACTCCCGCCTACGTTGTGTGTCAACCCGATCTCCGCGTTTCTCGCCTGATGTTTTTCAGCCTCCCCGCGGAGCTGTTTGGTGATCTCCACTGCCATGGAAACGCCTGTAGCACCGATGGGATGTCCCTTGGATTTGAGCCCTCCGTCGAGGTTTACAGGGATTCTGCCTTCGGCATAGGTTTCACCCTCTTCGATCAGCTTCCACCCCTCGCCTTTGGAACAGAACCCGAGATCCTCATAGGCCACGATTTCCGCAATGGTAAAGCAGTCGTGGACCGTGGCTACATCGATGTCGGAAGGACCGAGTCCGCTCATCTCATAGGCCTGCTGGGCCGCGACCTCTGCCGCCCTGAGGGAGGTGAGGCTTTTTCTCTCCCCGATGGCCATGGTGTCGGTGGCAAGCCCCAGGCCTGCGATCCAGACCGGCTTTGAGCTTATCTCCCTGGCCCTCTGTTCGGAGGCGAGGAGGACCGAGGCAGAACCGTCTGTGATCAGACTGCAATCGTAGAGCTTCAAGGGATAGGCCACGGTGAAGGATGAGAGGGCCTTCTCCAGGGCTACCTCCTTTTGCATGTGGGCCATGGGATTGAGGCTGCCGTAATAGTGGTTCTTGACTGCCACCATGGCCAGGTGTCTCTCCGTGGTTCCGAATTCGGCCATATGGGCCTGGGCGAGCATGGCATAGTAGCCTGGGAAAGTCATGCCAAAGGGGTATTCCCACATGGCGTCTCCGCCCCGCCCCATGATATCCGTGGCAACGCTGGTCGGCACCTCTGTCATCTTCTCGACACCAACCACCAGCACCGTGTGGGCGAGACCAGAGGCCACGGTCATCCAGCCCGTCCGCAGTGCCATGCTGCCGCTCGCGCAGGCCCCCTCAACCCTGAAGTTCGGTTTCGGGTGGAAGCCGATATAGTCATGTACCTGAGCAGAGGGCTGGAGGGAGAAGGCGAATTCGTCTCCTGCCACGCTTGTCACCATGGCATCCACATCCTCCAGGGTGACCCCCGCGTCCTGGAGGCAGGCCTTCACGGATTCGAAGGCCAGCTCACGGAGCGAGGCATCTGATCGGACTCCGAAGCGGCTATGGCCGATACCGACAACTGCAACCCGTCTCATGATCCACCCCTGCTCTCGGATCCTCCGCTCTCCTGTTTGCGCATCTCCTCCTCTCTCAGAGCCTTTCTCAGTACCTTACCGATCATGGTCTTGGGGAGTTCCTTTCGAAACTCGACTGCCGTGGGAACCTTGAACTTGGCCAAGTTCTCGCGGCAGAATGAGAGGATCTCCTCTTCTGTAATCTGTTCACCTTCTTTGGGCACCACGTAGGCCTTCACCGTCTCACCCCTGTATGGGTCGGGGATTCCCACGGCCACGGCATCCTTGACCTTGGGATGTTTGAAGAGGACCTCGTCGATATCTCTTGGATAGACGTTGAAGCCACCCGTGATAATCATGTCCTTTTTCCGGTCCACGATATAGAAATACCCGTCTTCGTCCATTTTTCCGATGTCACCCGTGTAGAGCCACCCCTCCCTGATGCATCCGGCTGTCTCTTCGGGATTATTCCAGTATCCCTTCATAACCTGGGGACCCCTTATGCGGAGTTCTCCCAATTCACCCGGAGGCAGGGGGCCTTCTCCTGTTTCGAGATCGGCGATCTCGCATTCCGTGTCAGGGAAGGGGAGTCCGATACTTCCCACCTTGCGGCTGCCGAACAGGGGGTTGGCATGGGTGACCGGAGATGCCTCTGTGAGGCCGTATCCTTCGACGAGTTTGCCGCCCGTGATCTGCTCAAAAGTCTTGCAGATCTCGACGGGCAGAGGGGCCGCCCCGCTGATGCAGAATTTGATGGAGGTGAGATCGTAGCGGCGCACTTCCGGGAAATTGATGATTGCCTGGTATATGGCAGGCACACCCGGGAAGACGGTAGGCCGGATCCTCTCTATGTCTTTGAGGAAACCGTCGAGCTTGTCCCGCTCGAAACGGGGGAGGACGAACATGGTGGCACCGAAGTAGACGGGAAGGTTCAGGGCGGTCGTCATTCCGTAGGAATGAAAAAAGGGGAGGACCGACAGAAAGATCTCTTTCCCCTTTTCCGCCTTGGCGAACCAGAGGCTGCACTGGATCGCGTTGCTGACCAGGTTTCTGTGAGTCAACATACAACCCTTGGAAATACCGGTGGTTCCACCGGTATAAAGAAGCAGGGCCACGTCGTCCGGGTGAGGAGACACAGGGGGAGGAGCAGGCGGGTGGTTGTCGAGCAGTTCCTTGAACCTGAAGACCCCGTCGCCCTTTTCAAACTTGGAAGGCTTTGCGGCCAGGGGATAGAGGACGTTCTTCGGAAAAGGCAGGAACTCCTTGAAGCTCGTATTTATGATTCTTTTGAGCGGCGTTTGAGATCTGATCTTACCGACTTTGCCGGGCAGGTCGAGGACGTCGGGAACGATGATGGTTTCGGCTCCCGAGTCGGCGAGCTGGAACTGTATCTCCTTTGGGCTGTTTAGGGGATTTATCTGGACAAAAACCGCCCCTGTTTTTATGACACCGTAGTAAGAGATGACGAACTGCGGGCAATTCGGCAGGATGCAAGCCACCCTGTCTCCCTTCCTGACCCCGACCGCCTTTACTGCTGTGGCGAAACGATTCACGAGCTCGCCCAGGCGCCGGTATGTAATTTTTTTTCCGAGAAAGATGATGGCCACATGGTCGGGGTAGTTGCGGACAGATTCGTCCAGGAGCTGATAGATCGGTCCCTCAGGATACGTAAGAGATCTGGGAACACCCTCTTCATAATGTTCGTACCAGGGGTTTTCCATGGTTTCCTCCTTGCTGGGACTGGTGGGTCTTGGCAGAAGGCAGGCTGCTACACACAGTCTATTCATCCCTCGAGGAATGTCAAGCCGAATCACGGGGAGGGGTTTCCCCGCTCCGGAGACAGGACTTTGTCGGTTCGACGATCTCGGTCGGAAGCGCGCGGATTCACCGTTGGCGGGAGATTCGGCCGGGGACCCGGTAAAGGCCGGCGGGGCGTAATGGACACAAGCATGCAGAATTGCTATACTGGGTTGCTGGTCATTGCTGGTTGTTCGGGCATTCTATGAGGGAGAGGTGTTTTGCTGGGGGATACCATGTCCGGGAAGTTGAGTCGAAAGGCCCAGAAGGTTCAGGATGAACTGAGGCGGCTCGGGTTTTCTCATCGAGTGGTGGAATCTCAAAGGACGACGAGAAGCGCTGCCGACGCTGCACAGGCCGTGGGTTGCACCATAGGTCAGATCGCAAAGTCCCTTGTCTTCAGGTCGAAATCCACGGATAGACCGATTCTGGTAATTGCGAGCGGTCCGAACCGGGTGAGCGAGGAGAAAATCGCCTCATACTGCTCCGAACCTGTAGAGATGGCGAGTGCTGATTTTGTCCGGGAGAGAACGGGTTTTGCCATCGGTGGTGTCCCTCCGGTCGGTCATGCGGAGCCTATGGAAACTTATATCGACGAGGATCTGCTGAGACACGATGAGATTTGGGCCGCGGCCGGCAGTCCGAACGCTATCTTCCGGCTCCCCCCTGGAGATCTCATAAGAATGACCGGGGGCCGTGTGGTGCGGGTCAAGGGACCGTAAGGTGGAACAGGGCAGATCTTTCGGGCCGGAACCTTTCCTCCGGAGGGACAGGTTTCTGGAGAGGTTTCCCCGGGCATGAAGTGGGAGACCGTGGAAGAGGGAAGAGAGGCTTTTCTCGAAACCGAGAAGGATGGGTAGCTATTGGAGGCCCGCCCATTCAGGACAAAGCTGGGCAAGGAGGTCACGATATGCCCCTTCTTTCAAGGGGCACTCGAGGGGTTGGTCGCTTTCTACGATCAGTTGGAGCCTAAAGAAGCCTACCAGGGGCTTCCTCCCCGTTTGGAAGAAACGCGAAGGCAGTGGGTTGAGAGACTCCTGCGGGAGGGGGATATCACTTTCCTGGCTCTGTATGAGACCAGGGTGATAGGGCATACATCGGCGATTCCCATTCCATCCACTCTCATGGCCGAGCTGCTCGTCTTCGTTCATCAGGATTTCCGGAACCAGGGGATCGGGACGGAACTCATCCACCTGGTGGCAGAGGCTGCCTCTACCAGGGGGCTGGAGTGCCTCTGGCTGACGGTATCGACCTCGAATTCCATCGCGGTCCACGTATACCGGAAATGCGGGTTCTGTTTCATAGGTCCGATGGATTCTGAGCGGGAGATGATCCTCCGCCTCTGTTGATTCGAAGGTGAAGGGGAACTGCGGATCGTTCACCTCTTGTCCTCCGGTTGCTCGAGGATTCTGCTTACAGCCTCATAGCGCCGTCGGGCCTTTCTCTGCAGGTAGTAAGTGGTGGCAAAACGCTTTACGAAGTAGAACTCCTCTTTAGCCTTCCGGTACTCTCCTCTCTTTTCCGCCCTCCTGCCCCTGGCCCAAGCATCCAAGACGACCTCGTTGTTCCGCACCCTCTCCAAATAGGTCGAGCAGGGTGCACAGCCAGGGAGCCAGGAAAGGAGGACGACCAGAAGAACAAAAGTGCCGAATCTCTCTTTCATCGATCTCTCTCCGGCCCTCCTTCAGCGACTCGCTGATCTCCATCATCTTGGTGTGAGAGGCGATGCCAGGTGAATTCTCAGACAAAGGCCTCTGAAAGGGTCTTGAAGACGTCGAGGGTGGCCCTCATCACGTCTCTCTCTGTTATGATACCCTTGATCTTCCCCTGCTCGGTCACGAGGAGCCTTCTGATGTTTTTGTCGGCCATTAGGTCAGCAGCCTCACCGATGGCCGCATCGCCATCGATGGTGATGAGAGGGCTGGTCATGACATCTCCCGCCTTCATGATGGTACAACGGGTGTCTGGGCAGCATTTCTTCAAGATGTC